>JAISKN010000069.1 GCA_031260925.1 Prevotellaceae bacterium
TTTTTCGAGGTTAGAAAGTGATGAAATCTGTGTGAAATTATCAAAAAGTTTTTTAGACATAAAAGTATATTTTTAAATATATTACAAAATTATATAGTTATCTGCTCGCCTTCATTATCGAGAATATTATTTCCGTAATTGTCTTGCAGATTATTGATGTCTTGGAGTTGTGTGTCGCCGATATAAAAATTTTCGTCATTGAGAAAATCAATATTAAGCGCAATCGCTTCGGGCAGGTTCTGCTTATACTTCCAAGTAAAATCTTCGGCAGAGATTTTGCACGGACGTTTCGTTCCGCTCTCTTGGTCTATCATATAGACTTCGTCTGACAAAAGCAAATCCTGAATAAAAGCAATTTCCTGTGAAAGACGATAGCCTGTTGAAACTTTTATTTTTTCGCGCTTTGAACCGCGTAAAAATTTATTTTGCAAAAAATTATTTTCATTTGTTTGATAAAATTTCGTGTCGGCAAATTCAGAAATATCCTGCGGCTCGCCTGTCAGCAAAATTCTTTCCAGCACGCCGATAGAATTACGAAACTCAACGATATGCTTTTCTTCTGCGGCAGGGTCATCAAGAACTTGAATTGCAAATTTTTCTTCAAAAACATCATAAGTAAAATTAGGATTTGCTGTAATCATTTTTGCCGCCTGCATTGATATTCTATTATCAGCAGGGGCAAGTTGGTCATATATTTCTTTTAAATTGCAAAATCTGAAATAATTATTTGCTTGTAGTGAACTCCCAATAGAAATCACATTGCTGCCTGCCGCTAATTGATATTTATAATTTGGATATTTAGTGTAAAAATAGATATTAGAAAGTTCTGACTTTCTAAAAATCAGTGTATTATTTGCCATAATGCGCGTAGTGAAAATAAATTGTGCATCGATGTTGAAAAAACGTTCGTCAAAAATATTTTTGTTATCTGCCTGCAAATCAATAAAATTTTCAAGTGAAATTCCGCCCTTGATAAAATAATTTTGCTTTGTTTGAAGTGTTGCGCCATTGTTGTCAAGAAACTCCACTTTGAATTGCATAACTCCGTTGTAAGTATTTTCAAAAGGAATCAGATTTTCGGCAAAATCTTTACATATAGAAGATATATCAAATTCAGCGAGATACTGAGTAGTAGCAGGACTTACGTTTTGATTTATTTTTTTGTAGGGGTAAAATTTAAAACTGTTCTGATAAAGAAACCAATCATTCGGCATTGAATACTGATTTCTGCGTATGGTAATTCTAATATTTACAACTTCGTCAATAGATGAAACCTGACACAAAAACGGCATCGGATTCGATGCAAAAGAGTATTGTGGCGGAAATTTTAGAATTGTAAGCATTGGTAAATTTTTTCTGCAAAAATACAATTCCATTGCTTGAAATTAAAGGACAAAAAAACAGGCGCAATGCACCTGTTTTTTTAGATTTTTAATTATTAATGGGTAATTTTTCTATATTCCGCCTAATTTCTCTTTCTTTTTAGGAAGATAAATATCATTATAGTATTTTTTAGTCCAATAATCTGAATAGTTATTAGATTCCTGTTTTAATTTGCTGTGGTTTTCGAAAATGAAATTTTGTTTTATTAAATCTGTATATTTTATGACCATTTGACTTCCATATTCAAATTCTAACTTATATATTTCTATTTTAAGATTATTTTGAAACCAATAATAATGCTCTGTCATCACATCTGATTTGTCAAAATAATCATATTGTCCATATTTTGTATTATATAAATTCACAACTGTTGAAAATTTGTATGCAGCGTCCATATTTCTAAATCCAATAGAATATAAACTGTCATTTAAATATGCAGGTTCAATATTCCAATTAATATATCTAATTTCATCAACATCAAACCTGTAATCATAAAAATGATAACAATTTAAAGCAACAAAAATTTCACTTTCTGTACTTCCAAATTGAAGTTTGCCAAAAATAGTATCATTATATACCCCCGACTCTAATGATTCTCTTTCTAAATCATAAATACTTTTCTCGTTGCTTTTTGAATTATTACAAGAAAATAAAACGAATGAAAATAAAATTAATACAAGTTTTTTCATAAATATTTTTATTTTTTATAGATTTTTTATGCGTTTGCCTGTAAATGTAAAACCAAAAGATTTAGAATAACCCCAATTCGTTATATAATAATCAATTTTATCTATTGCAGCAGCACCTTTCCCATTAATACTATTAGCATTTAGTGAATATTTGAATGTTGCAAAACTACAATGAAATGCTTCAAATTCAGGATAATCAAAATTAATTAGCAAATGCTGAGAAAATGATGTATGAAAATCAATTATAATAACTGTATCAGTTATTATTAATTCATCGGTATTTGTTTCATAGATAAATTCTTGTCTAAACCTTCCTTCAAAATAGTTTTCTTTATTAGTATTATTTAAAGTTTTATCAGCATTTACCTGTAAAATAAATTTTCTTTGAATATGTGTTGTGTCTAAAATTCCTAATACAGAATCAACTTCTGGTTTAAGGTCGAAATTAAACTCCCAAACAGCATTATAGAAATTAGGGTTTATTTTTTCAGGTTTTTCACAACTAACAAACACACACAAGGCAAATAAAAATAAAATAGCCTTTTTCATAAATATTTGGTTTAAAAATTAAAGTGCAAAGATATAAAAATTCTACAATTTCACCAAAAGCAGTTCGCAATCTACAATATTTATTTTTTTCTGCGTAATTTCATATTTAAGGCAAGTTGGAATATAGTTTTGCCCTTGAACATTTAACAAATTATAAAAATCAAAATCAACTATTTCAGCATCGGTAATATTTGGTTTGAAATTTATTTTGTGCATTCCATTTCGCAAAGCGGCATCATATTCTTTGAAAAACCACTGGAAAAGTCCATCTTCGCGAGCGTAAAACATATTTGGTACTCCTGATAAATTAGTGCCGTACCTATAAATATGTGCAGAACCAACGTAATTACCTCGCGTATAAGACCCAGATAATATATTTTGCCCTAATTCATAACAAAATTGAATAGGGCAACTATCTGAGTTGTCAATTACTGTATTTTCGCCATTTATAACTATATTTGATGTTTTATTTCGTTTTCCCGAAATAAATGGAAAGTGCATAATAACATCCAAATATATATTATTGGGTCCAACAGGTTTACTTTGTTTTGCTACAAGTTCAGAATATTCAGTATAGTTTGATTTCAACTCTTTGGCAGGCAGTTTTGAATCTTCATCATAAAAATCAAGGCAATCAAAGCCATAATCTACCCAAGCGGTTGAAAACCAACTTGAATTGGCTTGGTCAAGTCTTTTGTAATATTTTTCAAAACTTGTATCAAAATAATTACCTGGAACAGAATCAGTACCCCAAGCACAATATTGAATATTAGGCAAATAATGATTAAGTTCTTGAAATGTTTTGTATTTTACACCATCTCCAAAAACTGATTTTTTTGATGAAAGACTTAATGTCTGTTTCTCTTGGTAAGTAATATTAAGATTTGAGCCAATTTTTGGGGTATAATTTTTGCTTTCTGATTTTAAAATATTTTTATAAAATTTCAAATTAACCTTATTTGTGCCTTCTTCTAAAACAAATTCACAACCGTAACGAAATCTTAAACAATCAAGAAATTGAGATACTGTGCAGTCTGGAATAAGATGCGAGGCAAATATTTTCCCCGCGAGAAGTGAATCTCGCGTATTATTTAAAACACACATTTTCTCGAAATTTCCTGTTTTGAAAAAATTAGACGTAAATTCAAAGCCAAAAAATGAAAATAAATTATCCAAAACCCACCACAATTTTAAAAATGGCGTTACATTATAGCCTATGGGAAAAGTAACTTCAACGTCATTAACAATAGCAGTTTGCGCCCATCTTCCTAAAAGTGCGTAATAATAATTATTATCGCTAACATCACCAATATTAACTTTAAAATCTGATTGATAATTTAAAAAATTATTACCCCCTTCTTCTAAATTGGCATAGGGAATATATTCAAAACGATGTTGTACTTCATCTTGGCTATTGACTTTGGTAACCACAGGAAAAACGGAAAAAGGCAAATCATAAGCATTATTTCCAATCATAATGGCTTCTAAAGTTTGCACCCATTTTAGAATTGGGTTCTGAAAATTTGCAAAAGTATCCCAAACAATATCTTTGAAACAATCGGCAAGATTTTTGCCGCCGATTTGATTGTACAGTTCAGAATTTCCCATTACGATTGTAATATTTACACCTTTTTTTGATGCGGAAAGAATTTTGAGATTACCCACAAATTGAAAACCGTGAAATTGCACGAGTACAGGGTAACTTCTAACGCCAAAATCAACAGCAGCAATTTCAAGAGGGAAATTCAGGTTGCGATTATTTTTTTCTGTCAATGGCAGAGTTATCGGCAGCGTGTAGTCTGCGTTCTCTTTGAACATTACATTATTGCGCTCGATGCTGATTTTTATGTCGGGCGGTAAATCAAGGCTTTCGCCGATGTCGCGTAGAATTATTTTTATCATAAAATTTAATTTTAGATTTACGATTTTAGGAGCGATGTTTTTTCAATCGTCAATCTAAAATCGTAAATAATTTATTGTTTTTTTGTGAAATCTTTTACAGTATTCATTACTTCGTCAGCATTTTCAAACTGCGAATATATGATTTCTGCTTTTAATGGATTGGCAAAAAGAGTGCTTAATTTTGAATATATATCATTCATAAAACTTTGCTGTTCAGTACGTTGTGTTGCAGATTGATTGATAAAACCGCCGTCTGCGTAACCTGCGCCGTAACTTTGCGGAAGAGGATTGCTGCGGCTACGCTTTTGCTTTTCGCGGTCAATGGCGCGTATCATCGGCACAAGAGACGGATTTTTCATCTCTTCCTGTGCTATGACATATTCGCCTTTGTGAATTGGCAGTCCGTCTGATGCAGTGGCTGCCACTTGATATTTACCGCCGTTGCCTGTATAACCGCCGTCAGCGTAGCCCTCTTTGAGTTGAATTTGCCCTGTTTTCGATGCGCCGCCTGCGGAACTGTCAAGCGTGGTGTTCATAATAGCATTGCGCTGTTTGATAATAGTCGCCACCTCCAATGCAGTAGTAATGCCAATCAACGCAGCGGCGATTGCGCCGCCGATGGGTCCAAGTTGCGCAAAGGCTGTGATAATTGCCAAAGCCCCGCCTGCAATGGCTTGTGCTATCTGAATTCCTGCGTTTGCGTTTGCCTGTTTTTTCTTTAAATCAAGTTCCTTTTGAGCAAATTCCTTTTCGACTTTTTCGCGCGCAACGGCATTGTCGCCTGCTATTGTAAGTTGCTTTTGCTTTTCGGCTTCGAGCGATGCCGTTTCGTATTCTTGATATTCCTTAACCATAATTGCCACTGAATTTATAGCGGCACTCATAACAGTAAAAATTGTTTTACCCCAATCCTTCCAATTTGCGCCATCAAGTTCGCGCAATTTTTCTATTTCTTCAAAGGCTTTTGTCCATTCATCGCGAAATCCGTTAGCAGCATCATTGCCAAAGTCAATTTCTTTTAATTTTTCAGATAATGATTTAACTTTATCTTCTACTTCATCAAAAGAATGAACTATCGTTGTACCTAATTCGGCAATTTGTTTATTGAGATTGTCAATTACTTCTTGCGGAATTTCCATTCCTTTTGCTCGCAAATCTTCAAGATTTTGCAGTAAAAGAAGTTCCTGTTGATAGCGTAAGGCATTATAATTCTGAGTAACTTTGAGTTTTTCTTTTTCATATTTTTTATCAGAAATCAATCCCCTTTTATGCTTTAATTCAAGTTGATACAAATCTTCTTTTTCAAAATTATCAATAATTTCGAGTTGCGATTGAGTAACTTTTTGCAGTTGCTTAATCGTTTCATCAGACATTATTTTATTGGCATCAATAATCTTTTTGTTGCTTGCATCATTTATATTTTGAATATTTGCCCTGTGCTGTGCCGTCAGAATTTCAAGGACTTTGTTTTGCTCTTCTGTGAACTTGGTAGCATCGCCATCAACGCCTGCATCTTGTTTTGATTTTGCGAAACGTTTTGTTTCGGCATCGGAAGCAATTTGCAGTAATTTTGCTTGATAATCTTCTTCAATTTTCAAACTTTGTTGCCGCTGCTCGTCAGTTAGTTTTGAGTAATCTTTTTCAAAAACACCTGCGGCTTTTAGCCTGTCGTTGTAATTTTTGGTTTCGAGTTCAACAGTAATACCTGCATCAGATAAAATTTTAGCGCGTTCCTGTGCCTGTTTGTATTGATATTCAAGCAACTTTTCCTGTAACTCAATAATTTTATCATTGCCCAAACCCTGAATTTTGAGTTTTTGCTCAATGCTTTTTTTAGTTAATTCTTCGGATTTTTTATTAAATTCGTCTTCGGTAATTAACCCTTTTGTTCGGCTCTGTTTTAATTTTAGAAGTTCTTTTTGCAATCCGTTATCAATTTGCTTGAGCCGATTTTCAAGTGCCTTTTTTGCGTCATCGGCTTTCATTTGTGCATCACGCTTGGCATCACGGCGCGAACCTGAAAAATATTCTTCCTGTGTTTTTGAGAGTTCGGAAAAAAATGAGCGAAACTTTTCCTTTTCTTCCTCAGTTCCTGCATCAAGAGTGGTAGTTATATCATTTACAAGTTCTGCAAGTCGAAGCCGTTGTTCATATGTGAGTTCCGTACCCTCTTCTATCATTTGCATATACTTGGAAACTTCATTCATTTGCTCTTTTGAGCCGTGTTTCATTGCATCAATCAAATTTTTATTTTCTTTTGCAAAAACTATAAATTGTCCTGTAATATTTGATATGCTCATTTTATAATTTTCTTTCTCTAATCTCAAAATTTCTTCTGATGCTGCTATTCTTTCTTTGAGAGATTTTGTGGCGTCATTAGAAACTTGCCTTAATTCTTCAATACGAGATTTATTAACCGCCGTAACGTCATTATTTCGAGCAATGGCATCTTCGAGAGCATCTTGTGCAAGTGCTGCCTCGTATGCTGCAACTGCATTTTCTTTAATATTTGCAGTTAATTCCGCAATATTTTTAGCATTTTCTTTGATGCCTTTGAAATTAAATGTTACTATATTAAACAAAAGTTTTACCCATTCAGTCAGAATTCGTTTTCCTGTGTCTAAAATAGAATTAAGGGCTTTCATAACTCCTTGCATTTTTGTTGTTGCAGAATCAGAACCTGCAATGGCTGTTTTTAAGGCATAAAAAGCGGCAACAATAGCCATAATGATAATACCGACAGGATTCATAATCAATGCTTTCAATGCCTGTCCAAAACCCTTTACCGATTTAGCAGCACTGCCAATAGGATTGTGCATTGCAGAAAACTGGTCTAATAAACTTTTCTGTCCATTTTTCACACTAAACATTCGATTATTAACTTCAGTAAGTTCTTTTTGAAGTGCCTTATATGCTTTCGGGTCCGCTTCCATAGACGTTTCATCAAGTTGTTTGCCCAAACTCGCTGCACGCTGTTTTAATTGATTCATTGTCATATCAGTAATTTTCATTGATTTGACAACATCATCATATTTTTTTCCCTGTTCGACAATTTTTTTATTATTTTGGTCAATTAATTGCGTATTTTCGGCTATATTCTGCTTGCTTGCATTATATTGAGACGACAGGTTTTTGTAAGCATCGGTATTTTCTTTGCCTGCTTTTTCAAGTTTTAGCATCTGTTTTTCCAACTCTTTCATCTCTTTAACCGTTTCACGATTAGAGCCTGCAAGATTTTTGTTTTCCTGTTCGAGTTCGCGCATAACAGAAGAAACCTGTTTAAGTTCCCCCTGAACGCCTTTTGAATCTAATTCAAGAATCCAACGTATTTTATCATCTGAAAGTTTTGCCATAAGTTTTTAGTTTTTTTGTTCAAAAATTTCACGCAAAGCATTACCGACATTATCGTAAATTTCTTTACCATAGTTGTATTTTATATCTTTGAGAGAATTGTTGTAGAGAATGCCCCAAATTTGACGGTTGTAGATACGGCGGTTGCCGATGCGTTTCATATCTAAAAATCTAATATAGAGCGGATAGTCGGCAACGGCAACGAATTTTTCGCCAAAAGACTGAAACATATAATCAGGGTTTTGCAATGCAGAAAGGAGTTGCCCCGAACGGCGTTGAATAATAGAGCCGCGCCGTTTTATTATTTTCAGTTTCTTGCCCTCGACATAGATGTTACTTTGGGCAATAGCAAGTTGAGCGCGATATATATTTTTTATATCACGCTCAATCACATTTATAATAAAGTCCTGTTTGGTAATGTTTTGCGTTATCATTGCTAAAAATTTTAGCAAAAATAATAACGCTGATTGTTTTTTTAAAGGACAAAAAAACTAAAAATAAAACCTATAATTGACAATAATATTGCTACTAAAATCAAATAGTAAAAAATAACCCAAATTATTTTTTGAGATTTATTTTTCCTTTTGTATTGTAAAAATATTGCACTGAAATTTGGGGCAAATATTCCTTTGCCTATTATTATCATTCTTATAAAATGATAAAGCACTACAATACAGCAGATTATAAATATTATAAATCCAAACATAGTATTATTTTTTTTGCAAAATTACTAAAAAAATTTTAACAATCAAGACCGAAATTTGATTTTATTTTCGCACTTACTTTGTCGTCAGTTTGCTCTTCGGTAAAGTTTTTGAAGGCATCTTTTGCCTTTACATTGCCGACAAGTGCAGAGAGCGAACGGCGGCGGTCAATTTTGCCCAGCACTTTGCCCTTTCGGTATAGAGTGTTAAGTTCCGTGCCGTCTATTACAAGTTCAGCGCGAAGACGTTTCGAGTCCATTTTATCGGAAAGCAGAAAGCATATATCTTCTACCGATACATTGAACTCGCCTAATTTCATAACAGCATCATTGAGCGGCATCGCTTGCAGTTCCTCCCTAAAATCTTTGTTTGTTTCCATTTTTTGATTTAATTCGTTGTTCATTGCATACCTCCTACTACATTTTTAGCAAGTGAAAAAGTAAAAGAAAATTTTGAGTTGGATAACTCCAACATTGATTTGTCGGCTTCGTTTTTATTTGAAAAAAAGATGCCGTTGTTACTCTTTATCTCTTTGCG
>JAISKN010000090.1 GCA_031260925.1 Prevotellaceae bacterium
TTACGATTGTTGATTTACGATTTACGATTATTTCTTAAAAAAACTTGTCCCCTAAATCGTAAATCTAAAATCTAAAATCGTAAATTTAATTGCAGCCTCCGCAGTTTCCGCAGTTGCAACTGCCGCAATTACAGGAAGTTAGGGCTTGCAGTTCGTCTTCTGTCGGAGTATGAACATCAATGATTTTGCCTGTGAAAAACAAATCTTCGCCTGCGAGCGGGTGGTTTAAATCGACCGTAACCGAACTTTTGCCAATTTCAACAACTTCGGCGTTAATTCTCTGTCCTGTGCTGTCAATCAACGGAACAACCGCGCCTTTGAACACTTTGTCGCTGTCCAAAACTTCGTCTTCGGAAAAAACACTGTACGGCAGTTCGATGATGTTGTCATTGCTGTATTCGCCGTAGGCATCGGCGCAGGCAACCTCAAACTCAAAAGTTTCGCCAGCCTCTCTGCCGAAAAGATTTTGCTCAAATTTGGGCATCATCATTCCCAAACCGTGAAAATATGTCAGCGGCTTTTCGGCTGTGGTCTCTTCCATCAACTCCTTTGAGCCGTTTGAATTTTGCACAAACAATTGATATTCTAACGTAACAAGTTTATTATCAGATATTTTCATAAATTTTTTAATGATTGATTAAAAGTTTGCAAAGGTAATAAAAAAAATTTGCAAGAGAAATATTTGTGTTTTTTTGGTTAATAATTTTTTTGAGGTGCTATTAGTTTTTTAAAATTATCAAGATAATAGAAAAACAATTAACTGAACATAATAAAATAAAGAACCCTGTCATTCCCGCGTAGGCGGGAATCTCCCTACTGCAATGCAATAAGGGGATTCCCGCCTGCGCGGGAATCTCCCTACTGCAATGCAATAAGGGGATTCCCGCCTGCGCGGGAATGACACCTGTTTTTTTTGTTATTACCAAAATTTATTTTAATAGCACCTCAAAAAATTAATTATCTATACACAATTACCAACTACTAAAAGTAAATTGCAAACTTGCGCCAATGACTATCTCATTTCATTTGACTTTTCAAAAAAGCAATTTCATCTTCCAACTTTTTGATATATTTTTGCTGTGTTTCAAGCAAAGATTCAGGTACGGAATAGATATTATTTGTGCCGCAAATATTATTGCCTGTTGCATTATCTTTGCAGATAAGTACTTGACTGTCATCGGCTTCATAAATATTTTCTAATGGAACTTCAAAAATTTTTGACAGATTTTCCCACTCTCTGATATGAATTTTCGACAGTCCGTTTTCTCGTCTGCTGTAATTTGAAACGTCCATATTAAGCCGTTCTGCAATTTGATTTTGCGAAAAACCTTTTAATTTTCGCAGTTCTATAAGTTTTAATTTTTCCATTTTTGTTTTTTGTTTAATAAAATTAATGCGCAAAATTACGCAAAATTTGCGATAAATTGCAAAAAATTATGCTAAAATATTAAATTTCAATCTTATTTTTATTGCGAATAATCGCAATGAATTGCAAACAATAATTTAAAGTAATTACTTACTTTTACACAAAAAAATAACCTGAAAAATGAAAACATTGAACATAATAAAATACAGTTCAAATATATGTCTAACATTGTTTTGGCGAGTGTATGAAATTTTTTTGTGCGGTTTTTTCATTTTTTATTTTCATTTTGCAATATATTTCAAAAATAATATCTACATTTGCAAAAAGTTTTACATCAAGCCGAAAAGTGCGTTGCTATGGTGGAAGTTTAATGTTTGGTGTTTGTGTAAAACAAATTTAAGTGTTTGCGCCTCTACATATTAGTGATTATAGAGTAGAGGCTAATAATAAAAATCACAATTCAATGCGATAAAAAATGATAACGCAGCATTGAAAACAAAACTTTTAGTTATCAAACTTTTTTTAAATCTAATCTAATAATAAAATATATGAAAAAATTTAGTATTTTAGGGCTGCTTGCTATTGGAATTATAGCAATGGCATCAATATTTATTTCCTGTAATAATAAATCAAATTGCAAATGGGAAATATCATCAACAGAACAGATAAAGTTAAATCTAATGGATAAACCTATTTCGTATACAGTTGATATTAGAACATACGAAACTGAAATAAACTCCGTAGAATATGCATCTCAAAAAACAAATGAAAAAGTATTTCAATACTTTAAAAACTATTGTATCAGTAAAGGTCTTGTATTTGACGATAAAACAATGGCTTTTGATGTATATTATGATTTGCATATTAGTCAATCACTGAATATAACAGATGAACACATAAAAGGAATTAGCGCATACATATTAGAAGGCGAAAAAATAATGCATCATCTGTATGTAAGAGACGAACAATCTAATTTTTTTGAAGTAGAAAATGTTAACGTTGCAGTACCATCGGTAACAATTAATCATACATTTTTTTATCTTGAAAAGTATGTATTTACGGATGTTAAAAATGTATCAGCAATTCTTCTATGGGGTGATTTGGCAGCAAAAACATATAAAGTTAAAAAATATAAAAAAACGCCTATGCAGTTTGAAGTATCTGTACGATATAAAATGCCTGATACAAATTTTAAAGACGGTGGTGGTGGGACAGAATCCGGTTGCCATTATTGTGGAGGTGATGATGGTTATTGTGCTCCTGACCCTGGCGGTGGACTCCCATATTGTAATAATTTTGATTATCCTGTACCAACTTGTTCGGCAACAGAATTAAGCCAATATGAGCAATTTAAAAGTGCTTATGAATCATGGTTAATGTATGACTTTAGAGATAATTTTTTATTTAATTCAGAGAAAGGACGGAAATATATTGACAACTATTATTATTTAGGTGAAGAATGGGCAGGTAATCTTAATTTTGAATTGGCTATACAAACGGCTGCGGTTTTGAAAAATTTTAATCCCGTTATGAGTGCCTTTTTAGAACCAAATACACATCTAAATGAGATAATATTGACGCCTGAATTATCAACCTCTCTATTAAATTTGCTTAATAGTTATGAGGCAATCACTAAAAGTTCGGAAGGAAAACAAATACTCAATTCAATTCGAGGAGATATTGCACAGTTTAGTAATCTAACATTGGGAGAAATTCTTTTTATTCTAAACAAATAATAATTTTTTTTTGTTTCACTCATAAAAATTACAAAGAGAACTGCCTCAAATAAATTTGGGGCGGTTTTTTTGTGGAAAATTTGTTTGTTATTTAATTTTATTGTAATTTTGCAGTCCAAGTTAAGTGCAGTAGTTGTGCAGAAGACCATAGTCAGTAGTGATAAGGCACATCTAAAATGTACAGAAAAAGAATTTATTATGAAAAAAATAAATATTTTTAAAATCAGCGCAATAATTATTGTACTTGTAATGTTATGCTCTTGTAAAAAAGAGGATTATTATATTTATCGTTTCATTAATGCAACTGATGAAGATGTATTGTTTGTATATATTGGCAAATCTGTTGATATGTTTCATAACGTAGGAATTGTACAAGATGGAGTACACTTATTGTTTGACTCTGAGTTATTTAATGATTCAAGCGTTGTATTTAGATATAAAGGCACGTTTTATGAAGAGCGTACGCTTTCAGACCGCAGCATATTACGTCAGAATAACCATCTTATGTTCTCAAGCACAGATACTGGTCAAATTGATTGTATTTATGTTATAATGAATTCTTATATTCTTAGTTTGCCAGAAGTAGAAGCAGCATACCCAGAATACTAATCTATAATTAATCAAGCGTAAAGATATTTTTACTTTATGCTTGATTTTTTTTGACAAATTTATAATTGCATTATGCAAAAAGAGAACTGCCTCAAACAAATTTGGGGCAGTTTTTTTGTGGAAAATTTTTTATTGTTATTTAGACTAAACCCAATCATTATATGACATAAAATTATCATACCGTGTCATTGCGGGCTTGACCCGCAATCGCTCGCAAATGGTTTTCAATCGATTGCGGGTCAAGCCCGCAATGACACCTCCTTTGGTTTTTTTGTCAATTATTAGAAGTTCCATTAAGTAAAATATTTACCCTCACACTTTCACCAACTCATACTCCAAAGTTCCGAGACCGAGTTTTTCGGCGTGTTCAAGTCCTGCGCGCCAATCAACATTGGGGTGAATGTGCTTGAATTTGTCCTTGCCTGTGAGATTTAACTCGCCTTTTTCGTTTTTCATTGAGCCTGCAATCGAAGGAGCAGCCGTAACCATATCAACGCAGGCTTTGTCGAGCGCGACAGGGTCAAACGAGGCTGCAATGCCCAAATCGGGCGCAATCGGCAAATCGTTTGATGCCCAACAATCGCAGTTCGGCGAGATATTCATTATAAAATTGACGTGAAAATGCGGTTTGTCGGCGAGCAGCGCGGCGGAATATTCGGCAATTTTTTTATTCATCAACTCAGACGAGCCGTTCCAGACAGGCTGCGCCGCATCAAAACGGCAAACGGCGATACACTGTCCGCAGCCGACACATTTTGCGTAGTCAATGGCAGCGACTTTTTCCTCGTTGATTTTGATTGCGCCGTAGTTGCAATATTTTTCGCACATTTTGCAGGCGGTGCAGTTTTTTTTCATAATAATCGGCTGTGAAGACGAGTGCAGTTCCATTTTTCCGCCTCGCGATGCGCAGCCCATACCGATATTTTTCAACGCTCCGCCGAAACCTGCCTGTTCGTGTCCCTTAAAATGATTCATCGAAATAAAAATGTCGGCGTTGGCAATGGCAGCACCGATTTTTGCTGTTTTGCAGATTTCGCCGTTAGCAACAGGCATTTCGATATAATCTGTGCCTTTCAAGCCGTCTGCAATTATCACAGGCGCGTTGATTGTCAGCAGGTTAAAGCCGTTTTCAGACGCGCTTATTGTGTGGTCGATTGCATTGGAGCGCATACCCGAATACAACGTATTGGAGTCTGTTAAAAACGCCTTCGCACCGAGTTTTTGCAAAATTTTCACCATTGTGGCAGCGTAATTATGCCGAATATACGCCAAATTCCCCGGCTCGCCGAAATGAATTTTTATTGCGGTAAATTTATCGTTGAAATCAATTAGAGAAATTCCTGCCGCCTTAACAAGTTTTTCGAGTTTTCCCTGCAAATTAAGCGATGCAGTAGTTCGCAGATTTGTAAAATAGACTTTTGACATATTTTTTTAGTGTTTAGATTTTTTTCAGAATGCAAAATTAATAAATTTTCAGAAAAAAACACCCTGCAAGTTTTGAAATTTTTGCAGGGCAACTTTATAATGCAGCAATTTTACGCAAAAACGAAAATTGCTTGCTTGCTGCCGTTTCTGCTTTTTGTTGCGCTTTGTGCGCTTGAATATATGCTCGAAAAACTTCACGAGATTTGTTTCGTTCGCTTTCTGAAAGTTGCATTCCAACAAAGCCTACATCATCTAATTCGTAAATTAAATTATTCTGTTTCATAATATATTTTTTATTAAAATTTGTATTTTGGAAAATATCTCGCCACTAAATTTTTTGCAGCGTTAGTCTCAATCGCCATACGCTGACTGCTAATGCGAAATGCTCCCAATGATTTTTCATAATGCTCAATTAACTGAGTTTTGGCATCAAAACATACAAAACCATCAAAGCCTTTGTCAAAAGATTTCATACAAACGTATGCTACTAAATTGCCTGCAACGCCTCTGTACTGTTTTGCTTTCCCGAAATTATGAGGTGCAGTTTCTATCAAATTCATATACAAAAAATCATAATCATCAGTAAAACTTATAAGCCCTTGAATAACAGAATTTTGCTTAATAACTAATTTATGCACATTTTTTGTTATGTCAAAC
>JAISKN010000170.1 GCA_031260925.1 Prevotellaceae bacterium
ATTTATGATGAAATCGCAGCCATTTTCTGAGGCATATTTTCTTGAAGACGCAAAAAAATTCCGTGCAGAACTCAAATTGCCGTTAATTTATGTCGGCGGGTTAATTTCGGGTGAAAAAATCGAAGAAGTGCTCGATGCAGGTTTTGAACTCGTGCAAATGGCACGTGTGCTGATAAACAACCCAAACTTCATTAACGACCTGCAAAACAACGGTTTAACCTATCGCAGCGAATGCAAACACAGCAATTACTGCATCGGCAGAATGTACTCCGAGCCGTTCAAATGCCACCATTGCGTGGAAAATTTGCCTGAGAAAATTCGGAAAGAAATTTTGAAGAATGAAAAATGAAGAATGGAGAATGGAAAAAATAATTTAATAAAGTATTTGGTAATCTAAAAAAAAGTTGTACCTTTGCAGCCCGAAATTAAGGAAAAATTTATTTTGATTTATTTATAAAAAAAAACAAACAATGAAAACAGGTATTCATCCGGAAAATTATCGACCCGTAGTGTTTAAAGATATGTCAAACGAAGATAGTTTTATCACTCGTTCGACTGTTGCTACGAAAGAAACCATCGAGATTGATGGGGTAACTTATCCATTGGTAAAACTCGAAATTTCGAGTTCTTCGCACCCATTCTACACAGGCAAATCAAAACTTGTAGATACAGCAGGTCGCGTTGATAAATTTATGAGTCGTTACCAAGACAGAGCAAACAGATTTAAAAAATAATGTTGTTCTCGATATAAGTTCAAAAAGTTCCGATTTTTTTCGGGACTTTTTTTGTAACATAAGTTCCATTAGTAAAGTTATAAAATAGCCAAAAAGTTGATAATTAAAAAATAAATCGTAATTTTGCAACTTAAAATTTTTAATTTTTTAACCTAAAAATGTAGTTTTTATGAATAAACTATCAAAAATCAGCGTGCTTTTTGCCGCAGTCATTGCAATTATGTTGGTGTCTTGCAAACCTGATGAGCCAGAGATTAGCATTACTATTACCAGCGTTGCGCCTGCAAAAGTAGTAGCGGGCGATGTTATCACAGTTACAGGAACTAATTTTGACAAAATTACAGAGGCGACTTTTGGCACTGTTAAGGTTGCAAAAACCGCGATTACATTTGTTTCGAGCGAGGAGATAAAACTTGCCGTACCTGCGAATGTAACATTTCCATCAAAATTTTCTCTATTTGTCAATAGCCAAGAAGTGGTTTGGAACGGAGAATTAACAACAACAGACCATTCGCAGGACTCAAAATACCCTTATGAGCCGACTACGCCCAGCACGTTAAATTTTACTTATACAAGTATGGCTACAGGCTCAAAAAATTATGGCGATGTTTATGGTCGAGGCGCGGACATTGTCCAACTGGTTTTTAACAGCAGTCAAGGAATGGCTGCCTTTAATTTGGTAATGCCAACAGGTACTTTTTATTTGTATCCTGCAACTTACCCGATAGTGCCGATTGTAGTTTATGGCGATATTGTGGCGGGTAAAATGTGGGCAAGTCCGGGTTTTAATGCAAGTGCCAATTTCCCTGACCCTTCGTATGTTACAAAACCCTCAGGCAATGGCGTAATTCCGTATTATTTAGTTAGCGGAAATATGACAATAACTTCCACAGGTTTCACTGTCAATGCTACAAGTTATTACGGCAGCACAATAAACTTTACTTACACAGGCTCTTTGATGATACCTCAATAAAATTTAATATAGATAAAACGCAGATAATCAATGTTTTAATTATCTGAGTTTATCTATTAAATCAGCGTTATCTGCGTGCTAAAAAGCCACAAAACCAATTCCAATTTTTATGCCAACAAGATAGTGGCAAAATAGTTGAGAATTGACAAAGTCCTGCTCGGTAACTTTTTTGACAGTTGAATAAGGGTCGTCAACAAATTTGTAATTTGCTGATAAATAAGGGATTATTTTTGTTTTTTCACTCCAATTAAAACCAAGTGTTTTGAAACCGCCAAAAGGAATACCAATATTCAAAGCGGTGGAAACTCTTAATCGATTGAAAAACAGGAAATCGCGCCCAAACTCAATTTTAAAACCGCCAAGATTGCCTTTGCCTTTTTTGTCATTAACATAGTTTTGATTGGCAAAATTTGAAATTGCCCACATCGAATTTATGGTATAGTCGTAGAAAAACCAGGCCAATTCTGTTTTAATATACGCACCAATCGGGGCATTGCCGTCTCCAAGATAGAACTTTGCATAAGCACCAACGCCGTGCGAAGTAAATTTATTGTCAGTTGTTAAAGCAGATTCTGACGGATGACCTTCTCCAATATAGCCATCATATTTTTCATTTGCAGCCCTAAACGCAAACATTCCCGGCGAATAATTATACGTTCCGCCAACGGCAATTCTCTTTGTAGCAATAAACTCAATCGAAGGCGCGAGAATGTAGTTGAACGAGAAAAAGCCCGTGTGTCCGTAAGCATTCGGGCGCGACCACGCGGTTGAGGTGTTCAAATCGGCATTAATCACAAACCTTTTGCCCATATAACCTGCTTTTTGCGCAAATGCTGAATTTGAACAGATTAACGCTAATATTATTACTAAAATATATTTTTTTGTCATAGTTTTTTTGTATTAAGTATATTTTTTCTTTTCTGGATTGCTTCGCTTCGCTCGCAATGACGACAACCGTAGTCCGTCATTGCGAGGTATTTCCGAAGCAATCCAGATTTATTTATTTTTTATTTTTTGCCATTTTTTACAAAATAATACATATTATAAAGTTGCTGCGTGATATAGGCAGAGGCATTTGTGCTTTCTACGCTGTAAGAGGTTGAAAATATGACTTTTACCTCTTCCATATCGTAAATCATAAAGTTCAGTCTTTGGCTGTTATTGGGCAATGCCAAGCGCAAAACTCTGACAGGCGCAGTTACAATATTGAGCGGAATTGTGATTAGCGTTTGCGTTTTTGCCTCAGTCCAAAACTTGTCATTTTGCGAAAAAAGATTGACAAAATTTACATATCTGATGCCCGATTTCTGCATTTGCGGCACAAACCACTGACTTTGATAATTCACCATATTAAACTTGTCGCTCATACAATCAATGTACCACTGCCCGCTCACAGCCAATTCATTGAAAGTTTCGGTTGTGGTAACTTCTTTGTTATCAGACAGTTGATAATCAATGCCAACCGCTTTTGCAGAGCGTTTCATATTTGCAAAAAGCGTTTTTGCCCCTTTTTCCGAATTGGAATAATTATCGCCCTTGCGATTTACTTTTCTGTAAGTCGGCTCAATTAAAAGCAGTTTGCCCTTTTCCAACTTCGGTTTGTCGCTTTTGGCAATGCCAAGCACCTCGCTATCTTCGGTTTTGCGCAGCGCATCTTCGTAAATTGACAAAAAAGTTTCATCTCTGTGCAAATCAACAAGCATATAATTTACAGTTTTGAATTTTTCGCTTGGAAAAACATATTTTACAGCCGCTTTTTTGATTTTTGAATATTTATCGCCGCTTTTATCTTCTTGATTTTGAGTGAGATATATTGCAGAATCAATTTTTTCGTCTTTGGCAAAATCTGAAAAATCTTCAATCTTCATCTCATTTTCGCTTTGCAAATCAATCATTGCATCAATGGCGATATTTTCAAGATATTTGTTGTCTGAATATTTTTTGATAACAGGAATTATCTTTCTGATAGCCAGCACATTAATCTCTTTTTTTCTGATTTGTTTCAGAAAATGTGAAGCCGCCTGCATTTCGCCCTCAACCTCTTTGTAGTCGGAAATAATCTCGTCAGTTACGTCATTCAGGCGATGTTTGTGAAAACCGTAATACGCTGATGCCTCAGCGATTTCAAGAAATTTATTGTTCGGAAATTCCCTTTTTAGAATAAAAATATTGTAAATCGCCCTGTCGTAACGATGTACGGTTAAATCTTGATTTATGCACTCAAAACGCGCGATAGAGCGAATTTGATTGAAAAGCGGCTCGCCTTGCAAAAAAGCAGTGCCGTTGTCGGTGTTTTTTTCGATAGTGCGCTCAAGAATTTGCTCGCGCCTCTGAATGTTCGGGTGCGTGCTTAATGTGTCGATATAATCGGCTCTGGAACGAATTGGTTTTATCGCAGTAAGATAGTATTCATCGGGGAATTGGTAAAAATTCGTTTCCACTTCCGACTTTGAAAAAGGCACTTCGTCAAAAGGCAAATAGCCGTACCGCATTACGTCAAACACGCCTTCGATTGCCTGCAAAGAGTAACCCGAAGGAATAAAATAGCGTTTGAGCGACAGTTCGTCTGCCTCAAGTTCCTGTTCGCGCGAGCCGTGATTGTGGTTGAGATATTCTTTGAGCGAGGTGATTTTGATTTTATGGTTTTTGTCCTTTTTGTGGTCGGTGAAATGGACAATTTCGTGTCCGATGATGTAGGCGAGTTCGCTTTCGTTCCTCGCCTGCGCCAACAGCCCGATATTGATAAGCACAATGCCCTCGTCAGACACCATTGCATTGACTGCGGACGATTTGTAGATATAAAAACTCAGTTTTTTGCGCAAATTGGGGTCTTTTTTCAGCAACTCGTCAGCAATTTTTTCTACATAACGATTAAGTTCGCTGCCATAAACCAGCCGCCCGCTTTCAAAAAGCGTTCTCAAATACTGAAATTCCTCTTTGTTTGAACTCAAAATCTCTTTTACCTGCTCAGGCATTTTACCTTCCGATTTTAGATATTCAAAGTTTGACAAATCGCTGTTTGCCAATGCGTTAGCAGCGCAAATGACAGACAGGAATAAAATTGTTAAAGTTTTTTTCATATATTATAATTTTTACAGGATTAACAAGATTTACAGAATTAACATATTTTTTTGTGAATTATGCACATTGTGTTAATTTTGTTGATGTATTTTTTTATTTGTTTAAAATTTGTAAGTTATGCGAATCAGGGGTTGCATTCCTACGGAATGCTCTGAATATGTGATACTTAATTTCTACCGAGCGATTCATTCCTACAGAATGATGTCATATTTGCACCGCAATCCGTTAGGATTGCATCGCTCGGTAGAAAAAAATACAAATATAAACCTGCATTCCGTAGGAATGCACCCTTAAAAAAACATTTCAATCTCTGATTCGCATTATTTATTTTATTTTTACCAAGTTATTTTTTCAAGCATTATTGGACCTGTGCCTGCCATTCCTGTCTGTACTCTGATAATGGCTTCGTTGCCAAATTGTTCAACCAGATTATACAAAATTTCCTCATTTTCTTTTGCATTAATCAGAACTTGCTTTTTGCCGACTTTTCCGTCTTTAATGGTGCAAGCAACGGTTTGTCCTATTTTTTTATATTTATACGCAACAAATGCCTTTGGTTTTGGGAGATTTTGCGTTATATCGTTTTTTACATTATCATTATAAATTAAAATCAACTCATCATTATTTTTTAAAACATAAAATGAAGTCATAATATGAATAGTATGAGAAACCTGATTTTTGAACAAAATAGAACTATTTCCATAATTTCCGTTCAAATCAAAACTGTTTATAAGCACATTATAATGAAAATATCCTGTTGGTGCTTGTGTGCTGTAATAAACAATCTGCTCTTCTGCCAACATTGTTACTTTTCCATCGGTGGTCTCATAAATTCCCATAAGTGTTTTAAAACTCTTACTGTTATCAAGAGAAACTGCACCTTTTACCTCTTTCATCGGTTGACTTTTAAAATTCAATTTTCCAAGCGTATTATCAAAAACATAACTAAAAGTGCCTAACTCGTCAATATCATTTGCATAACTAAAAGTGCCTGCTGTTGTATAATAGCCGCCAACAAAAAAGTTGCCGTTTGAGAGTTCTATAATGTTAGCATTGCCGATTGTGTTGTGTGGAAAGGCATCAGTAAAATTTTCATCAACGCCGCTTTCGCCAACTTTTAAAAGGTGTAAATTGCAATTTTTCACCTTAACTTTATAAGATTTTGCAAGAATATAAACGAAACCATCGTTGCTAACAGTCATATCGTTAAAAGCAAAATTATCATTTTTAAATGTTGGAGAAATTACTTTACTCCAAACTATTTCGCCTTCGGTATTAATTACAAAAATTGTTGTGAATTTATACACATCTTTTGAGGAAATAACGGAAATTGCAACCATTTTTTTTGTTTTATCAATAGAGGTTGCAACATTTGACTGATAATAATCGCCTTTTTCGCAATCAAGCGTTTGCAGATTTTTTTCGGACAAACCGTCTCCTTTTACAAAAACTTTTTTCAAAATAAAATTCCGCCCTTTTGTATCGTTTGCAATACTGATAAAACCTGTCGCATTCTCTGACGAAAAATTGATTAACATTATGTCTTCAAACGCTTTATTAAGTTCAAAGGCTGTGTTCTTTTTCAACGCTTTGTCTGTTTTTAACAGAATGTTGTTGTTAATGATAAAATAATGAGAATCGCCGATAGAGCCGACATAGTCATTTTGTTTTACCTTAGTGTTTATTAATTTACCCGATTTTTCGAGCATAAGTGTTTTGTTGTTAGTAACTTGCAACTTTTGCGCATTGCCAACAAGGCAAAAAAGCACTAACAAAATTGAGATTAAAGATGTTTTTTTCATAGAAATTGTTTTTTTTAAAATTATTAATTAAATATTTTTTTAGTTATTCTAATATTATTTTTTCAATCATTAATTGCCCTAAGCCTGCTTTTTCAGTTTCTACTCTAATAAGGGCTTCATTATCAAATTGTTCAATCATATAATTCATAATTCTACCCTCCGTTGTTGCATTAATCAGAACTTGTTTTTTACCGACAAGTCCGTTTTTAATCGTGCAGGCAATAGTTTGTCCTGTTTTTTTATATTGATTGCGGTTAAATGTTTTTGGATTTGGAACATTTTGGGTAATGTCATTTCCTATATCATCATTATAAATCAAAATTAATTCGTCATTATTTTTTAAAACAAAAAATGAAAATAAAGCAGAAGAACCTTCATAACCTGTCCCCTGTTTTTTAAACAAAATTGAGAAATTTTCATAGTTGCCATTCAAATCAAAACTATTTATCAGAATATTTTTAATGCCTGAATATTCTTCTTCTGCCAACATCGTAATTTTTCCGTCAGTAGTTTCATAAATTCCTCTTATCAATTTTTTTGTATCTTTTGAATATGCCTCTTTCAAAGTAAAATCTTTTGGCTTTGTCTGTTCTAATGTTTTACTTTTAAAATTCAATTTTTCAAGATTTTTATCAAACACATAACAAAAAGTTCCCAAATCATCAGTTGCTGCGTTGCCGTAATTATAAGCACCTGTTGAGTAGTAACCGCCAATAAAAACGTTGCCATTTGAAAGTTCTAAAAATTGAATTTCACAGATTCTTTTAAAAGGAAATACTTCTGTAATATCATTCTTGCCTTCTTCGTCAAATTTTTGCAGATGTAAATTACATTTGTTCTCATTTGTTTCATAAGAAATAATAACAACAGAGCCATCGTTGCATACATTTATCTCGTTAAAATCAGAAGAAATTGTTTTATTCCAAATTATTTCTCCATCTGCATCAATTACAAAAAACGTTGTGTGTTTATAGATTATCTCATAACTATTCAGATTTATTTTTTTTTCAATAAAAGAAAACGCAACCAATTTTTTGCTTTTATCTCCAGAAACAGCAACATCTGTTTTGATATAATCATCTTTATCGTGCTTAATTGTTTGCAATATTTTTTCAGATAGACTATTATTTTTTACACTGTTTTTTTTGAGAGTAAGCGTATTCTCTTTGTTATTATTTTCAAAACTGATAAAACCGAATGCCTCTTCTGATGAAAAATTAATCAATTTTGTTTTTACAGACATAAGAAGAGCCCGATTCTTCAACACCCCATTAAGTATTATCTGCGATTGAATGTTTTTGTTTAGTTGAAATATTGTGCTTTTCTTTAATGCTTTGTCTGTTTTTAATAAAACATTGTTGTTAATAATAAAATAATGTGAATTGCCGTCAAAGCCAATATATTGATTTTCTTTTTCTTTAAAACCCAAATCTTTGAGAGGTTGATTATTAGTAACTTTCAATTTTTGCGCGTTGCCAACAAGGCAAAAAAGCACTAACAAAATTGAGATTAAAGATGTTTTTTTCATAGAAACGTTTTTTAAAATTGTTAATTAAATATTTTGCAAAGATATAAAATAATTTTTTATTTTTTCTTATAATTATTTAAGCCCAAATTAAGGAAATTCACAAAATTTTCTACATTTTCGCTGAAAGCATACGAGCCTGCAAGCGGGTTGCCGTTTTCGTCTAAAATCACATAAAACGGCTGTGCGTTTGCTCCGAATTTGTGCTGCTGAATGTACGAATATTTGTCGCCGTATGTGCGGAGTTTGCGCTTTACTCCGTTTATTTCAACATCAATCGGCTCAGGCAAAGGCTTTTTATCATCAACCATAAGCGACACCAGAATAAAATCGTTTTCCAACAGTTTTTTAACCTTGTCGTCTGTCCAAACCGCCGCCTCCATTTTTCTGCAATTTACGCAGCCGAAACCCGAAAAATCGACTACGACAGGTTTTTTCTCCATTTTTGCAGCCGTCATTCCGAGTTCGTAATCGGAAAATTGCGCCTCAATATGATTTTTGTACATAGAAAAATCCTGCGTATTCATCGGCGGAGCAAATGCCGAAATTGACTTTAACGGCGCGCCCCACAAGCCGGGTATCATATAAATTGCAAACGCGATTGACACCAAACCGAGCATAAATTTCGGCACTGACACCGTTTCCTGTTCGTCATCGTGCGGGAAACGCAGTTTGCCGAAAAGATACAAGCCCAAGCAGGCGAAAATCATTATCCAAAGTACGATAAACACTTCGCGGTCGAGTATATGCCAACCGTAAGCCAAATCAGCAACGGAGAGGAATTTCAGCGCGAAAGCGAGTTCAACAAACGCCAAAACAACTTTTACCGAGTTCAGCCAACTGCCCGATTTTTTTCTGTTTTTTAGTAATGTGGGGAAAAATGCGAAAAAGCCGAACGGCAGCGCGAGCGCAATAGCAAAGCCCAACATTCCCAAAATCGGCGCGAGAAAATCGCCGGAAGTGATATTTACAAGCAGAAAGCCGATAATTGGTCCAGTGCAGGAAAACGACACGATTACCAGCACGAAAGCCATAAACAAAATGCTCACAAAGCCCGTTGTGTTCGAGGCTTTTTCGTCCATTTTTGCACTCCAAGAAGAGGGCAGAGCGATTTCAAACATTCCAAAAAACGACATTGCAAAAATTATCAACAGTGCAAACAGAAATACGTTGAAAATGGCGTTTGTCGAAAGCGCGTTAAGCGCGTTTGCGCCGAATATCAGCGTGATTATCAAGCCCAAAGCAACGTAAATAAGCACTATTGACAAGGCGTAAAGCACGGCATCTTTCCGCGCTCTTGTTTTGTTATCAGAGCGTTTCATAAAAAAAGTAACCGTCATTGGAATTACAGGCCAGACGCACGGCGTAATCATTGCAATCAACCCGCCAAGCAAGCCCAAAAGAAAAATAACAAGCAGCGAACGGTCGGAAGTCGTAGTAGTGCCTGCCTCTTGGTTGAAAGCGGTAAGTTGCTCTATTACAGGCGAAAAGATGTCGGCAGAGGTATTATTTGACGTAGTGCTTTCATCAGCAACAACCTGATTTGTCGTATCTGAAACCTCACTAACGCCCAACTCATCAGTTCCTTTCTCTCCCGCCTTTTCAAAAGCAAACTCATCGCTGCCTTTTATGCAGCCTTCGTCGTTGCAGGTTTGAAAATCAATGTAGCCTTCGACTTTGTAGCCTTTTTCGGCATCGAATTTGATTTTCTGCGAAAAAATGGCGGAAGAGTTATAAAAACCTACCGTCATTTCAAAAATATTGTCGTACTCTTCGATTAATTTTGACTTTGCGGCAATATTTCCAACAAGCGTTGCGCCTGTTTTCTTTTCAAAAATAAATTTTGTGGGCAAAGGTCCGTCTTCGGGCAAATTCATTGCATAAAGATGCCAGCCTTTTGCGATTGAGGCTGTAAAAATCAGTTCAGCAGTTTGATTATCAATCTGTTTTGTGGAATATTTCCATTTTACAGACTCAACAATTTGTGCGTTGGAAGTAGCACAAAATATGCAAAAAAGCGATAAATAAATCAGTTTTTTCATAATAAAAATTTTTAAAATAAGAGATGCAAAGTTAATTATTTCTTTTGAGATTGCAAAAAAATAAAGCGGCATTCAAAAGCACGCAGATGACACAGATTAAACAGATTTACGCAGATTTTTAATAAAATTAATTTAGATAAACCGCAGATTGTCAATTCTCTGACAATCTGCGGTTTTCTATATAATCTGCGTTATCTGCGTGCTAAAAGACTTTTGAAATTTATTTTTATCTCAAAATTTTTATTCCGTTTTCGGAAAGTTTTACATCGAATTTTGCGGTTGGGGCGGCAAGTGATAATCTGCTTGTAAATCGTAATTGGTATAAATTACTTTTCCGTCTTCATCACTCCAGAATCATCATCGGCATTATTCAACATCTTCTGTTGGCTATTGAAGGCGCGTCCAAAGGAGAAATTGTACGAGAATTGCAACACCACCATTCTGGAAGATTCGTTAATGTAGTTGCTCTTTTTGTAAGAGGCGTATTGCGAGCGATTTTCCGAATCCTGCTTGTAGTTGTCGGTAAAAGGATTCATAATGCCGACATTCACTGATATATCTTTGTGCTGGTAACCCAACATCAGCATCAGCATATTTTTTTCGCCGCCGCTCATCGTTTCGCCGTAAAACCAGTCCCAACTGTTGTT
>JAISKN010000198.1 GCA_031260925.1 Prevotellaceae bacterium
GACAGAGATGTGAAAGATTGCCCGACTTTCGCTGAAATCGCCAAAAGTCTTGCCAAAGAAATAACGGGCTGTGATTTGGCGGGCTACAATTCAAACCGCTTTGATATTCCGCTGCTTGCTGAAGAATTTTTGCGCGCAGACGTTGATATTGACCTCAAAAAGCGCAAATTTATTGACGTAATGGTTATTTTTTACAAGAAAGAACAGCGCACTTTGTCGGCTGCGTATGATTTTTATTGCGGGAAAAATCTTGAAAACGCACATTCGTCTGAGGCGGACACGCGGGCAACTTATGAAGTTTTGCAGTCGCAAATAGAAAAATATCCAGATTTGGTAAATGATGTTGATTTTCTCTCGCATTTTTCGGCGCATACTGCCGATGTTGATTTTGCAGGGCGCATCGTTTATAACGACAAAGGTGATGAAACTTTCAATTTTGGGCGTTACAAAGGGCAAGTTGTGGCAGACGTTTTCCGCAAAGACATTGGCTATTATTCGTGGATGATGCAGGGCGATTTTCCGCTTTACACCAAAAAAGTAATTACCGAAATCAAACTGCGCGAAAAGTTTAAATAATTTATTAGTGGTTAGTGGTTAATGCTTAGTTGTTAGTTAATTAAAAAGGTGCAAAAACATTTTTTGCACCTTTTTAAATTTAGTCATTTCAATCAAATCAATCACAATTAGGCAGTACCAAATTAATCATTAATCACTATTTTCCCTTTTTTTACTGCATTTTCGTACAGTTTTTGGCTGTAATTTTCAATGTATTTCAGATTATTTTGCTCAGTTAAAATGCTTGTAATCAAATCTTTAACAAAATCAAGCGGAGTATCTGCGCTTGTGGTTTTGTATTCTGTAATTGCAAAATAATAAATTGACAGCGTATCGCTCAACTCGTAAAATTTTGCAGACGACACAAAAGCATCTTTATTTTGCGCGGGCAACGGCAGTTGTTCAGCAATTTTTGAATAATTTTGCCATTTGTCAGTAAAAAATTCGTAATTTACAACTTTTTTCATACTGTATTTTTCGATTTTCTCAATCGATTCCTGCGAAAGTTGGCGCATATCCTGCTTTAACTGCGCCTGCTCTTTTTGCGGTGTATTGCGCGAAATTTGCAAAAACGCGCCTTTAACAACAGGCTCGGCAAGTTTAAATTCCGAAAGATGCTGCGAATAATAATCTACAATCTGCTCATTGGTTGGAATTTGCGGGTTGTCGGCAATAATTTTTTTCTTAAAATTATTGAGAATCAAACTTTTACGGTAATCTTCAACCAATTTTTCAATTTCGGAATTTGCTCTGAAATTATCTTCGGCTTTGCTGTAAAGAAATTCGTTTTCCGCCCAATTTTTGACATATTCCGCAACGATTTTCGCGCTGTCATTCACGCCTGAATAGTTATCTGCAAAAGCCTTTAAATCATTGTAAGACAATGTTTTATCATTAACTTTTGCAACAATATCATCGTCAAGTTTTTGTTTCCCATTGCCAGAACAAGCCGTAAAAATTACTGCGGCAGCCAAAAAAATATTTATTTTTTTCATAATTGATAAAATTTTTTTTCTGCGAAATTACAAAAATTTTAAGTAATTTTGCAACTTAATAATGCCAAATAAATAACATATTAATACTTTATAACACAGAGTTCACAGAGAACCACAGAGTTACACAGAGAAAAATTTATTTTTCTTTCTCTGTGAACTAAAAAAAGAAAAGAGAAAAAGAGAAAAAAATACAAGACCACAGAGTTTTTCTGCGAACTCTGTGTTATAAAAACAAATTCCGAAGGAATTTAACTGTTATAAGTTGTTTATTTCGCGTTCCTTAATATTTTTAAATAAAAAAAATGAGCGGCGAAAATGAAAAAATATTGGCAAAGCAACGGCTGACGGAATTTTTGGAAACGAAAAAAATGCGTAAAACTCCCGAACGTTTCAAGATTTTAGACGTGATTTATTCGCAATCAGGTTTTTTTGATGCCGAAAGTCTGAAAAAAAATTTAGATTTAGATTATCCTGTCAGTTTGGCAACAATTTACAATGCACTTGAACTTTTTTTGCAGTGTAATTTGATAATTCGCCACACTTTTGGCTTGCGCGTCAAGTATGAAAAAACACCTGTCGGCTCAAGCCATTATTATCAAATTTGTATGCAATGCGGTAATTATAAGTCATTTACGGATTTAAAATTAAAAAAATCAATTTCATTGCGCACTTTTTCCGCATTTAATATTACCAATCATTCGCTTTATTTTTACGGCATTTGCAAAAAATGCGGACAGAAAAATAAAAAACAAAATCGGTAATTTTGGCAGTTTTTTCGTTTGGCAAAGAATTTGATTATATATTACAAATATTTTAATGTAATATTATTTTAAACATTTCCTAAACCCCTCTGTCCTTCGGACATCTCCCCTTTTATAAAGGGGAGAATCCGAAACTTGAAATTTCGGGAAAGACTTAAAAATTGGGGACTCTCCCCCTTTATCAAAGGGGAGTTGGAGGGGTTTAAAAAAAACAAAAACAAATATTAACTTTTAAATTAATTGATTATGTATTGGATTCTTTTTATCGGAACGGCTCTTGCAAGTTGGATTGTGTCTGCTGTTTTCAACTCTCGAATGAAAAAATTTTCACAGGTCGCGCTCGACAGAAATATGACAGGTGCTGACGTTGCGCGTAAAATGCTGAAAGACAGCGGAATATACGATGTTCAAGTGGTTGCCACAGGCGGTATGCTTACCGACCACTACAATCCGCTCAACAAAACGGTAAATCTTTCCGAAAGCGTTTATGCCTCCAACAGCGTGGCAGCGGCTGCCGTTGCAGCGCACGAATGCGGACACGCTGTGCAGCACGCCAAAGCGTATGCGCCTCTCAAAATGCGCTCTGCGCTTGTGCCTGCGGTCAATTTTTCGTCAAAATATGTGATGTGGGTTTTGCTTGGCGGAATGTTGGTTATAAATACTTTTCCGCAACTGATGCTTGCAGGTATTGTGCTTTTTGGACTAACAACTTTGTTCAGTTTCGTTACTTTGCCTGTGGAGATTGATGCGAGCCGCCGCGCTCTTGTTTGGTTGCGCACCGAAGGCATCACCAACAACTCGCTGCAACCAATGGCAGAAAGTGCGCTGCGCTCGGCTGCATACACCTACGTTGTGGCTGCGCTCTCGTCTTTGGCAACGCTGATTTATTACATTATGATTTTTACAGGCAGACGCAATTAAATTTTTAGTATCAAGTAATTGAGTATCAAGAAAATCACCTGTACTCAATTACTTAATACTCACTACTCAATTACTTGATACTATGACAAATATCATCGTAGCAATCGCCGAAAACGGCGTAATCGGCAAAGATAATTCGCTTTTGTGGCACATTTCAGACGATTTGAAAAGATTTAAGCAAATCACTGAAAATCACACAGTTATAATGGGCAGGAAAACATATTTTTCACTGCCTTTTCGTCCGTTGAAAAATCGGCGGAATATTGTAATTTCTTCTTCTGTCCAGCAAATTGAGGGCGCAGAAGTTGTGAAATCTGTTGAAGAGGCTTTTGCTCTTTGCAACGATGAAAGCGAGGTATTTGTAATTGGCGGCGAGTCAATTTACAGGCAAACGATTGATTTGGCAGATAAATTGTATATCACAAAAGTTTTTAAAACGTTTGACGGCGACACATTTTTTCCTGAAATTTCGGAAAATTCTTGGAAAATTACCGATGAAACCGCCGTTTTTTACGACGAAAAAGCAGATTTGGAATATCAATTTTTGGTTTATAACCGTTTGGCACACAGATAAGACAGATTTACGCAGATTTTAATTATCCGTGTTTATCTGTGTTATCTGTGTGCTAAACTAAAAATTATCTATACTTGCGCTCTATCTCTTTAAAATTGAGATACGGCGCAATTTTTTGAAGGTCTTTTTCGGTGAAATCGGGCAAAATCTGCAATTCGTCAATAGAATTTAATTTTTCTTTTTTGCGCCTCAGTTCATAAATGGCTTTCGACTGATAAAAATTCAGGTATGGGTGATTGCGCAAAAACTCAACAGTAGCGCGGTTTATTTCAATTTTCTGAATTTTTGAGGCATCAGCCGTCAAATTTTGTTCAATTTTGGCAAATGTTTCAGCAGGAAAATTTTTGATTTCAAGTAATTGATTTACAGAGTAATATCCGCCAAGTTTTTGCCTGTATGCCACTATCGCCTTTGCCCAACCGCTGCCGATACCGCGCAGTTTTTGCAAATCGGTTGTGTCGGCACTGTTCAACTCAATTATCGTATCAACTTTTTGAATATAATTTTTTGCCAAGTCATTTTTCGGCTGAGTTTCAAGATTTTGCACAAGATTTTCAGGCGGAATTTTGATATAAGGTTTGAGTTGCGCAAATTGTTCCTGCGAAATTCCGTAGATTTTGCCAAAATCGTCTGCCGTGCGGAATTTTCCGCCTTTTTTCCGATAACTTAAAATATTTTTCGCAATAAATGGCTTTAACCCAAGTTTCACAAAACCCGCAGAATCGAGTTCATTCGGGTTAAAATCTCGTAAAACAATTTGTATTTTGAAATTATTAGAATTTTTTTCGTCAAATGGCGAATATTTTTGAAATCTTTGAGGGCGGTCTTTCATAGAATTTTGGAAATCAGAGAGTTGCGCCATAAAATCGGCGTTGTTTTCAATTTTGGGTTCAAGTAAAAGTTTCGGCACAAAAATTGTTGCCAAAACTGCCAAAACCAAAATCCCGAGCAGCACAAACAGCCCGATTTTTTGCCCCTTTGAAAAAAATAAAAACGCTTTGAACACTTTTTATATAAATTAGAGTGCTAAATTTGTCCCTTAATCTCTATCAATAAATATAACAAATTATTTTATAAAATACAGAAACTTAGTAATTTTTGCAAGATTGCATTAATTTTTTAACAAATTTATTGGTCATTTTGCTTCGCAAAAAAAATCATATTATTCAGTTCAATACTGTATAGATAATATCATTACCTGTCTTAAGCATATTACATTTCTGCCAAACTTCTTCATAATACTTATTAAAATACTGAACAACATTTTTATCTTCAATACAAATATCCTCTCCGCCTCCTTCTATTCCAGTTGTATGTTGAGTATTGACTATTCCCATGAAAATATCATCAACAATTTGTAACGAAAATGGCGATAAGGTATTATCAAACTTATTCCAGTCAAATACTCTCGCTTGAAAATTTGGGCAATCTTTAAGTTCTGTTATATCAGAATTTATCCAAGTGATTTTATTTTGTCTTGCTTGTGTGTCTGTTGGTAAGCCGTATATTCTTCTTACAGTTATATTTTTATTAGATTTGATAATTTTCTTGAGGGCTTTATAATACTCTGTCCTTTCAGGAATTGTGCTAACCGTACTACTACTTAATGCCGAGTCAATTGTCATAATCCATATCTGCTTTTTTGCATTACTTATAGCCCGATTAAGAAGTTTGTAATGTTCTTTTCTGGTAACTTTCTGACTGGAAATTCGGTGTTCCAAACAATCTATGGCATTATGGAAATTTTTCTCGCTGGTTAATGCTGTAAATATCATACTTACAGCGAGACCGCCGACAGCAATTAAAGTAAAACCCCCTACTTGTTCGTGATTGAAACAATCAACAAAATAGAGAATGGCAGTGACAATTATTGCTAAAATGATAGCAATTGTAGTATAGTGTTCCTGTAATATCTTTCGTATCTGCATAAAATATAAAATTTAGTATGTTATTAAATTATTGTTCTTTCTTATACCACGCCATATAATATTTTGAACCTTTCCATTGATTTTGTGCAAGTTGCGGAACATCAATAGGAGTGGTGCTTAAAGAATGCCCTATTTGTTTCATTCCTGCTATGGCAAAGGTTTTATCATACCATTCAGGACTTCGTACATAAGTTGTAATCCAACGAGAACCAATTTGTATCTCTCCTGTTGCGGGAAAAGTATTATTTGCAAAACCGCGAAATTTCAACTCCAGACGAACACATTCTTTAACATATTCTATATGGTGAACAGCGAAAAACAACACCCCATTGTCTTCAAGTTTTTCTCGTAATGCAATGATTAGCGATTCTAAATCACTAACAAACTGAAAAACCATAACAACAGTAATTAACCGAAAAGGTGGCTGTCTAAGAACTACATCAAGCGCACCAGTTTCACATAATATGTTGTCGCGAGATAATAACTTTGCCTGCCTTATCATTTCTCGCGAGGTATCGTATGCCAAAGCATCAAAATTAATTTTGCTCAATTCAATAGCCAGAATACCTGTGCCGCAACCAAAATCTAATGCTCGTGGTTTGACTTCTCCTATATTTAATTGACAACTATTAATAATGTTGCTTAACACAGGATAAACAGCATTAAAATTTTCATTGCCACGCGATAAATCCTGTTCCTTATCATTCGGGACAAAACAAGACACAACCTCATCCCAAAAGTTAATAAGGGAGGTGTTGCTATAGATATTGTTTTTAAAGATTTGCATTTGTTATTCAATCCAATTATTATTCATAGTACGAGGAAATGGAAGTGCATCCTGTATTGTGGTAAGATTACATAACCAAGAAAGCATACGCTCAACACCAAGCCCAAAACCTCCGTGTGGTATTGGGTTCGCTGCTATCATATCAATGTACCATTCATACTGGCGCAAATCAACATTAGCATTGTGCAGAGAATTTCTGATATTAGTTCCATCAACCTCTCTTAAACTTCCTCCTACAAGTTCCCTAAACCCATTTGGCGCAACTACATCAAACGACAGTGCTAATTTCGGATTATTTGGACAAGCGGGTTTGTAGAAAGAACTGATAGATTTTGGGTAGTGTGTAATAATTAATGGACTATCGTTGAAATATTTACCCAAAATCAATTCGTGGTGCGATTGAATATCTTCGCCCCAGGTTATAGAAACATTTGCATTTTGCAAAATATCAATTGCTTGTGAATATGTGATTTGTTGGAAACCATTCGTTGCAATTTTTTCAAATGTTATAATGTCTGTTTCCAACGCAGCCAGTTCCGAACTATGCTTGTTCAATACTTTCCGTATTATTGTACATAATAAGTCGTTGACTATCTGTATCAGTTCGTCAAAACTTACATTGATAATTTCTGCCTCGCACATCCAAAATTCGTCAAGGTGTGTAGCGAGCAAAGTCGACTCAGCCCGAAAAGTAGGTGAAACGCAATATACTTTTCCAAGTTGTAGAGCGAGTGCCTCCAAGTATAATTGACCGCTTTGTGAAAGATAAGCCTTTTTATCGTGGTAATTCACGGAAATAAGGTCAGAACCACCAACACAAGCCACTTCGCACGAAATCGGAGTCAAAATCGGCGGTGCTACTTCGAAAAAATCAGCCGACTTGAAGTAATCACTTATTGCCGATAACAAAGTATTACGGACTTTCAAAACAGATGTTAACATAATTATACCCTTTCTTAATTAGAAATTAGTTTTGCAAAAGTAAGAATTATTTTTAGAATTACAAACTATTTTTTTAAGTTTTATTTAGTTGATAAAGATTGTAGATGAAAACACACCCTATTCCTACATTCTATGCTATATTGTCATTTCGCCTTTTAAATCTCTCTTTAAATATTTTTTAACTATCTGATTATCTGAATATTGACTCAGCAAAAACATTAATTTTGTAACGGCAGCCTCCGCTGTCATATCGCAACCGCTGATAACGCCTGCGCGCATCAAATTTTCGCCTACTTTGTACTTTTGCATTTCTACGCAGCCCGTGCCGCATTGCGTTATGTTGAGCAAAATGATACCGCTTTTGTCCGCCTCGTTGAGTAAATCAAACAGCCACTCAGCAGAGCAGGCATTGCCCGCGCCGTAAGTTTCCAAAATGACGGCTTTCAGATTTTTTATCGCCAAAATTGAGCGTACAGTTTGCTCGTTAATGCCCGGAAAAAGTTTGAGAATTGCGATATTATCATCAAGTTTTGAGTTAATTTTAAGCGGTTTCACCGTGTTTTTTTGCAAAAAATACTCAGAATAATATTTGATATGAACGCCACTTTTGGCAAGTATAGGGAAATTGAAAGAGGCAAAAGCGTCAAATCCTTCGGCATTGCGTTTGGTGGTGCGATTGCCGCGGAAAAGTTTGTCTCCAAAAAAGAGGCAAACTTCCTGTATTTTCGCGCTGCCGTCATCGTTTTTTGCTTTTGCAATTTCAATGGCAGTCAGCAGATTTTCCATTGCATCGCTGCGAGGAACGCCAGCAGGAAGTTGCGAGCCTGTAAAAATAACAGGTTTTGACAGATTTTCAAGCATAAAACTGACTGCCGATGCTGAAAACGACATAGTATCTGTGCCGTGCAAAACCACAAAACCATCGAATTCATCGTATCTTTCTTTGATGATTTTACAGATTTCAACCCAATTTTTCGGTTGAATATCAGACGAGTCAATAAGCGGCTTAAAAGTTTCAATCTCAATATTGACGTTGATTTTTTTGAGTTCTGGCAAATATTTAAGCACCTGTTTGGGCTTGAGCGGCGAAAGCGATTTGCTTTGCTGGTCTTCGTCCATCAAAATTGTGCCGCCTGTGAATATTAATAAAACAGAGTTTTCCATTTTTGTATGTTGATTTGGTTAATTGATTTTTAAAAATTTTCTAATTTTAACCCCTTTTCATCGAGAACGGCATACGAAAATTCGTGTATAAAATCGCCTAAAATTATCACTTGCGAGTTTTTTGCAATCTGAAAATTCAGCAAAATATGCCGATGTCCGAAAATGTAATAGTCAAAATGCTGGGTTTCGTTCATTTTTTTTGCAAAAAAAATGAGATTTTCGCCCTTTTCACCGAGAAATTGCACGTTTTCGCTGTCGTGTCTTTTGCGGTTGTGGTTGCTCCATTTTTTGCCAAACCATAAAGCGAAATTTGGGTGCAGCAACGAAAATGCTTTTTGCAGAAATCTATTGTGAAAAATTGCCCTGATGAACGAAAAACCACCCTTTTCACCGTATAAACCGTCTCCGTGAGCAACAAAAACGCGCTTGCCGTTTAACTCAAAAATTTCAGGTTTTCTATGAACTTTCAAGCCGATTTCATTTTCCAAATAGCCGAAAGTCCAAAGGTCGTGGTTGCCGATAAAAAAATGTACGGGAATTCCTTTGTCCGTTATCTCGCAAAGTTTGCCAAAAGTGCGCGCAAAGCCTTTTGGTACAACGTGTTTATATTCAAACCAAAAATCAAAAATGTCGCCGACAAGAAAAATCTCGTCAGCATCTTTTTGTGCCATATCAAGCCACTGAACAAGTTTTTGCTCGTGTTTCCGCTGATTTTCAACCGCTTGCGTTCCCAAATGTGCATCAGACAAAAAATAATATTTCATTTTGCTGTTGATTTGATTATTTGGTTATTTGTTTTTTCTGCAAAGTTAGCCATTTTTTTGAAATTTGCAAAATCAAAAAAATGAAAAAAAGAGGCTAAAAAAAACCTCTTTTTTATCATTGAAACCGTTGTTTTATACTTTGATTTCGACCGAAACGCCGCTTGGCAATTCGAGTTTCATCAAGGCATCAACTACTTGTGATGTCGATGAATAGATGTCTATCAAACGTTTGTAAGCCGAGAGTTCAAACTGTTCGCGTGATTTTTTATTCACGAAAGTTGAGCGATTGACGGTGAAAATGCGCTTGTGTGTCGGCAATGGAATTGGTCCGCTAACGGCTGCGCCTGTTGCTTTTACGGTTTTCACAATTTTTTCGGCTGATTTGTCAACCAAATTGTGGTCGTACGATTTGAGTTTAATTCTGATTTTCTGTTGACTCATAAAATTATTTTTTTTAAATTGTTAATAATATTCGGAGTAAAGAGTCATTCACTCACCCCAAAATTTTCGACCGCAAAGGTACAAAATTATTTTTGATTATGAATTATTATTTTTGAATTATTTTTAAAAACTGTCCAAAAGCACGCAGATGACACTGATTAGACAGATTTGCGCAGATTTTATTAAAATATCATTGGCGCGGGCTTACAACAAATGTCCTGTATTTTGTTGTTTTTCAGCGGAAAATATTACCAAACTTACAAAAAGCCTAC
>JAISKN010000191.1 GCA_031260925.1 Prevotellaceae bacterium
GCAATCGTTGGGAAAATTTGGCGGCGACACAGATAATTGGGAATGGCCCCGCCACACAGCCGATTTTTCGATGTTCAGAATTTACACCGACAAAGACGGCAAACCTGCCTCATATTCTGCCGACAATATTCCGCTCAAACCGAAATATCATTTTCCGATAAGCATAAAAGGACTTGCAGAAGGCGATTTTGCAATGATAATGGGCTTTCCGGGTACGACAGAACGATTTTTAACCTCTTACGGCTTGGAAGAAACAATGAACATAACCAACCGTTTGACTTACGAAATCAGAACGGTAAAAATAAATGTGCTGCGTAAGGAAATGGCTGCAAGTCAAGAAGTTAGAATAAAATATGCGTCAAAATACGCATCCTGTTCAAATTATTGGAAATATTCGCTGCAACAAAATAAGGCACTCAAAAATCTGAATACGATAGAGGTTAAACGCGAAATTGAGCGCAACTATCTTAATTGGGCAAAAACGCAGGAAAGTACAAAATATACTGAGGCTTTGTCGAAGATTAAAAACGGCTATAAAGGGCGTGCAGAGGCGCAAGTTGCAATCGAATATCTTAGCGAGGGCTTGCTTTCGGGTCCCGAATTACTCTATTTTGCATTTCGTCAATCAAATAATATCGCTGAATTTTTAGAAGGAAAAGATGTGGAAAAAAATGCAGAATTGCGCAAAAAAACAATGAAAGCCATTGACGATTTTTATAAAAATTTTGACATTGAAGTTGAGCGAAAACTGCTTACCGAAATGATTGATTATACCTATAAAAATCTTGATAAAAATTATTACCCTGAATTTTTTGATAATGTTTTAGCGAAAAAATTCAAAGGCAACGCCTCGAAATATGCCGATTACATTCTTAAAAACAGCATTTTTTCTTCAAAAGATAAATTGCTTGCGGCGATTGACGGTGGAAAATTTAGGAAGACAGTTGTAAATGATGCTGCTTTTGCAGCAGGCAACAGCGCAATGCAAATGATGAGGTCAATTTATAATAAAACCGATAAATTTGACGATGATATTGCTGACGGCGAACACTATTTTGTGAAAGGAATTTTGAAAATGAACAGCGAGAAATTCTTTGCGCCCGATGCCAATTCTACAATTCGCCTAACTTATGGCAACATCAAAGAATATGAGCCGAAAGACGGCGTAACATATCATTTTTACACCACGCTCAAAGGCGTTATCGAAAAGGAAGACCCAAACAGCACCGAATTTATTGTACCTGAAAAAATCAAAACGCTCTACAAAAATCGTGATTACGGGCAATATGCCGATAAAAACGGCGAACTGCCTGTCTGCTTTATCACAAACAACGATATTACGGGCGGAAATTCGGGCTCGCCTGTGCTTGATGCAGACGGAAACCTTATCGGGCTTGCCTTTGACGGCAACGGCGAGGCAATGAGCGGCGACATAGATTTTGAAGAAAACCTGCAACGCTGCATCAACCTTGACGTGCGTTATATGCTCTTCATAATCGACAAAGTCGCCGATGCAAAGCATTTGATTGATGAAATGACTTTGGTGAAATAGATTTTTGGGGCTTTTTGGCACACAGATAACACGGATTAGAGAGATAAACACAGATAAATTATAAAAAATCTGTGTAAATCCGTCTAATCCGTGTTATCTGTGTGCTATGCGTGCTATGTTTTTATTTCGGGTAAATAAGATTTTCCTCTTTCGGCTCGGAAATAACTTTTAGATAATTATTTGCCTCCCATTTAGCCATATCGAGATTTTGCTCTTGATAATTGCCGCATTCTGAGGCAGTTGCGCCCGGAATATCGCCCTCAAAATTTGCTATAAAACAGAACATTTCCACAATCAGCGGCTGAATTTCGGCTGACGAAATATCGCCCTCGAAAATGGCGTAAAAACCTGTTCTGCAACCCATTGGTCCGAAATAGACTGTTCGTTTTGCCCAAGTTTCGTGCGAGCGCAGAAAAGTTGCGCCGAGATGTTCGATTGTGTGCAGCGCAGGATTGTCCATAACAGGCTCGCGGTTAGGCACTTTCATTCGCAGGTCGAATGTTGTGAGTGTTGTCTGCCCAAAAGCATCTTTGCGGGAAACAAAAATGCCGCATTTCATTTTCGTGTGGTCTGTTTGAAAACTTTCGATTTTTTTCATAATTATTATAGATGTGAGATTTTTAGATATGAGATACAGGACAAAAAGTCCAAATTGACTGCAAAAGTAGTAAATTAATTTTATTTTTTTAAAATGATTATCATATATGTTACTTAAAAACAAAAAAAGGTGTCATTCCCGCGCAGGCGGAATCCCATTTGTAGAATGGAGTAAGGGGATTCCCGCCTACGCGGGAATGACAGGTTACTTCATTTTTTAAATTTTTTTCTATAAATATTTGTATTATTCCAAAAAAATTATTTACCTTTGCCGCCGTATTAGGTGCAAGTTGTTTGTTTTTACAAGCAACTGATTAATAGGGAATTTCGTGAAAATCGGAAACAGTCGCGCTGCTGTAATCTTCTTGTTGTTGATTTGTTTGATGTGGTGATTTGTTGATGTGTTTATTTGGTGATTTGTTGATTTGAAAAATCTATCAACAAATCAACAAATAATCAAATAACCAAATCAACAACAGACAATCAAATAACCAAATCAACAACAACAAAAAAGTTTTTCAAACCAACTCCACTGATTGAATAATTGGGAAGGAAATGAAAAATGAAGTAAGTCAGAAAACCTGCCTGATATTAGTATTAACACTAATAATGCTCTCGCGAAAAGGGCTTTGGGTTTATGACAAATTTTTTCAAAGGTAAAATTTATAATGTAAAAAGTAGAATGCAGTTTCTTCCGCGTTCGATTTTTCTTATTAATTTTACATTTTATATTCTACATTCTACATTTTGCAACGCGCAATCCGACAGCACAAAAATCTACTCGTTAGACAGCGTGCAGGTTGTGGGCAAAAAAACCGCCAACGAGATAATTCCTGCGCAAAAACTTTCGGGCGCGTTGCTGCAAAACCTCTCTTCGCAGTCGATTGCCGATGCGGTGCGGTTTTTTTCGGGCGTGCAGGTGAAGGACTACGGCGGTATCGGCGGACTGAAAACGGTAAATATTCGCTCAATGGGAACAAATCAAATGGGCGTGTTTTATGACGGCATTCAACTCGGCAACGCCCAAAACGGACAGATTGACTTGGGGCGTTTTTCGCTCGATAACATTGAGAGCATCAGCATTTACAACGGGCAAAAATCGTCTATGCTGCAATCGGCAAAGGACTACGGCGCAGCAGGAACAATCTATATTCAAACGCGCAGCCCGCAATTTGCCGACAACAAAAATTTCAACATTACAGCAAGATTTAAAACAGGAAGTTTCGGCGTAATTAACCCCTCGCTGTTTTACGAACAAAAAATTTCAAACAAAATTTCTCTCTCTTTGAGTTCGGAATTTTTAAATGCAAACGGCAGATATAAATATCATTTTCAGACCTTTAACACGCACAAAGACACCGTTTTGACGCGTAAAAACGGCGATATAACATCGTTGCGCACAGAGGCGGCTCTGTTTGGCAAGTTCAACAGCGGCGAGTGGAAATTTCAACTGTACAACTACCATTCAGAGCGCGGTTTGGCGGGCTATGTCAGCAGAAATGTTTATGAACATTTCGACCGTCAGGCAGACAACAATTTTTTTGCGCAGGGCAGTGTCAAAAAGCATTTCCGCAACTATTCGCTGCTTTTCAACGCGAAATATGCAAACGATTTTGTGCGCTACACCGCCGATTACAGAAGAGATACCACTTTTACAGATTATACTCAAAACGAACTTTATCTCTCTTTGGCGCACTCGTACCGCCCTTTTAAAATCTGGGAAATTGCGCTTGCAACCGATTTTCAGGTTAATAATTTGTTTTCAAACAGAGAGGACTTTGGTTTTCCAACGCGCTGCACGCTGCTTGCTGCGCTGTCGAGTTCGGTAAAACTCAATTTTGCTAAAATTCAGGCATCGCTGCTTGGCACTTTTGTAAAAGACGAGGTGAAAATCGGCGTTGCTCGGCAGCAAAAACCGCAATTTACGCCTGCCGTTATGGCAACTTTTTCGCCTTTCAAACATTTTCCGCTCGATTTTCGCACGTTTGCAAAGCGTATTTTCAGAATGCCCACTTTCAACGATTTGTATTATACCATTGCCACAAATTCCTATCTGAAACCCGAATTTGTGCAGCAATATGATTTGGGATTTGAGTATATTTTGAATAAGAGCCAAGAGCCAAGAGCCAAGAGCCAAGACAGGTTTGTACGAAATTTCAGCGTTTCGGCTGATGTTTATTATAATTTGGTGGAAAATAAAATTGTGGCAATGCAAACCTCAAACCCTTTTCGCTGGCAGATGACGAATTTCGGAATGGTGAAAATTTTAGGCGTTGATTTTTCGGCAGATATAGAATTTTTGCTGCATAAAGATTTGATTTTGAATGTTTTAGCAAACTATTCTTTTCAAGATGCACGCGATTATTCCCGCAAAAGCGATTTTGAATATGGACATCTAATCCCATACGCGCCGCAACATTGCGCCACAGCCGCAGCCAATTTTCAGTACAAAAATTTTCGACTGAACTACTGTTTTATCTACACAGGCGAGCGATTTTCGCGAAAGGGAAATATTGCCGAAAACCATATTCGCGCCTTTCAAACGCACGATGTTTCGGCTGGATATGTGTTTTTATTAGAACCAAGAGCCAAGAGCCAAGAGCCAAGAAGAACCAAGAACCAAGAACCAAAAGCCAAGAAGAGCCAAGAAGAACCAAGAGCCAAGACGAGCAAAGAACAGTCGAAAAAATTGATAATAAATCTTGATATTAACAACATTTTCAATCAGCATTACGAAGTGATTTTAAATTATCCAATGCCGAGTACAAATTTCAAAATCGGAGTAACTCTTGAATTATAAAAACAGAATTAACAAAATTTTCAAGATTAACAAAAAAATGCGAATTACAGGTTGCATTCCTACGGAATGCGTTGAAAATGTGATACTTAATTTCTACCGAGCGATTCATTCCTACGGAATGATGTTGAAAATGAACACTTAATTTCTACTGAGCAATTCATTTCTACGGAATGATGTTACAATTACACAGCAATCCGTTAGGATTGCATCGCTCGGTAGAAAAAACAGAAATATAGACCGCATTCCGTAGGAATGCACCCTTAAAAAACATTTTAATCTGTAATTCGCATAAATAAATAATTTGTAAATTTTGTAAATCTTGTAAAAAAATATTATTATTAAAAATATTTCTTAAATCATTAAAAAAAATTATTATGAAAGTTTTAACAAAAATCTCAATCTTTTGTGCAGTGGCAGTTTTTTTCTGCGCCTGCAATCCTGTTGTGCCGACACCAGACAAAAAAGGAAGTTCGGTTACAAGTTTTTACCTTCTCAACGAGGGCAGTATGGGGGCTGACAACGCCTCGCTCGACTTCTACAACTACGCTGATTCGACCTACGCGCGCAATTATTTTACTGAAATCAACCCCAATGTTGTGGGCGGTTTGGGCGATGTGGGCAACGATTTGAAAATCTACGGCAGCAAACTTTACGCCGTTATCAACGGCTCAAATCTTGTGGTGGTAATGGACGCGAAAACTGCGCGGCAGGTCGGCGTTGTCGAAGTGCCAAAATGCCGCTATATCGCTTTCTACAACGGCAAAGCGTATGTGTCGGCGTGGGCGGCGGATGCCGATTGGGGCGTGTCGAAAATCGGTTATGTGGTGGAAATCGACACCGCAACTTTTGAAAAGCAGCGCACCGTAAATGTTGGGCGCGAGCCGGAGGAAATAGAGTTTCTGGGCGGCAAAATGTATGTTGCCAATTCGGGCAGTTACAACAGTTCAAACGGCGGCAACAACCGCGACAGCACTGTTTCGGTGGTTAATATTCAGTCATTTACGGAGGAGAAAAAAATTGATGTCGCGCTCAATCTCCGCAATCTCCGCAAAGACAAATACGGCAAACTTTACGCGCTTGCTCTTGGCAATTACGGCGACATTGACCCTGATATTTATGTGATAGAAAACGAGCAAAAAGTTGGTAAACTTGGAATTTATGCCTCAAATTTTTGCATTTCGGGCGACTCGCTCTATGTTTTGAGCAATAATACCAATTGGGAAACCTACGAAAATATTGCAAAATATTATATCTATAACATTAAAAATCAGGCACTTGTAACTGAAAATTTTGTTACAGACGGCTCACAGACAAATATTCAGGCATCGTACGGCATCGCGGTTAATGCTGCCACAAAAGAAATTTTTGTAACCGATGTAAAAGATTATATGTCGATTGGCGAAGTGTTTTGTTTTTCGCCGTCAGGAGTTCTCAAATGGAAACATCTCACAGGCGTAATTCCAAGCAAAATTGCGTTTTTGGAAGAATAAAATATAAGGTTTTAGCACGCAGATAACACGGATTAAACGCAGATTTCCGCAGATTGTTAATTAGTTAGCAATCTGCGTTTTTATAAGACAGTATCGAAAGAAAATAAAGTGTAAAAAAAATTAAAAAAAGTTGTTTTTTTTAGAAAATTATTTTTTAACTTTGAAACAAAAAATTAAAATTATACCGTTCCTTTTGGGAAAACAATAGAGTTATACCCTAAAAGTTTGACAATATTAAGCGAATTATACCCTAAAAGTTTGCCCATTATTAGCGTTTTATACCCTGACTTTGAAACAAAATTGAGCAAGTTTTACCCCGATTTTGATACAAAAAAGATGAAATTTTACCTCTGCATTGAAACAAAAAATTAAAATTATACCGTTCCTTTTGGTCGAATTTTTTGAAATTATACCATCTGTTTGCGCAAATTTTAATACAGTTTTACCGTCAATTTGCGCAAGTTTTTGATTATTTTTACCGTATGTTTGTGCCAAATTCAGAAAAATGTTGTATCTTTGCAGCGTGAAATAAAAGTGTAAATTTTTAATAATAAACTGTTTGATTATGATACAACGAAAAGCATTGGAAAATCTGCGAAAGTGGCGCGAGGACAAATGGCGCAAGCCGCTTGTTTTGCGCGGTGCGCGGCAAGTCGGCAAAACCACTTTGGTACGCGAATTTGCAAAAGAATATGATGTTTTTATTGAACTAAATCTGGAAAATCAAAAAGAACGCGACTTATTTGAAACAGGAAATGATGTTCAAAAAGCAATTTCCGACATATTTTTTTACAAAGGCATTGAAAAAACGGAAAAAAATGTTTTGTTTTTTATAGACGAAATTCAGTTTTCAAAGCCAGCAGTGGCTATTTTGCGCTATTTTTACGAAGAGGCAAATTATATTCACGTTATTGTAGCAGGTTCACTGCTCGAAACAGTAATTGATGTTCGCAAAATTTCGTTTCCTGTTGGTCGTGTGGATTTTATGGCAATTCGCCCCTGTTCGTTTTTGGAATTTTTGAGCGGAATAGGCAATGATTTTGATGCCAAATTGCTTAACAATTTAACAGATGTTTCAGGTATTCATTTCAGAATAATTGAAAATTTCTTCAAGTATATGATTGTTGGCGGAATGCCTGCTGCTATTGCAAAATACGCTGAAAAACAGGATATTTTGGCGTTAAAACCAATATACAATTCGCTTTTGGTTTCGTATAAAGATGATGTTGAAAAATACACAAAAAAAGCGGATTTGATAAAAATTATCCGCACTATTCTTGATGTCGGCTGGCAAAAAGCGGGCGAAAGGATTACTTTTGAGAAATTCGGTGAAACGACCTATTCTTCAAAAGAAATGTCGCTTGCTTTTCAGACCATTCAGAAAGCGATGCTGCTCGAATTGGCTTTCCCGACTTCTTCGGTGAGAATGCCTTTGAGTCAGAATTTTCGCAAACGTCCAAAACTGCTTTGGCTTGATACAGGGCTTGTAACATACTTTTCCGGCATACAAAAAGAGATTTTTTCGTTGCGAAACACCGAAGATGTTTGGCGTGGACGGATTGCTGAACATATTGTAGCGCAGGAACTTTTTACGCTTGACGACAGTTTGCTTACCAAACGTATTTTTTGGCAGCGCGACAAAGACGGCTCGGAAGCCGAAGTCGATTTTGTGTACAATTTTGACAGCAAAGCAATCCCCATAGAAGTAAAATCGGGACATAACTCAAAACTCAAATCGCTGCACCTGTTTATGGACGAATGTCCGCACGATTGGGCGGTGAGAGTGTGGTCGCAACCGTTTTCGATTGACAAAGTGAAAACGCAGGCAGGCAAAGAATTTAACTTGATAAATTTACCGTTTTATTATGTTGGTGTGTTGGAAAAGGTTTTGGAAAAAGTAATAAATGAAAAATGAGCAAAAAAAACGGCTTACCGTCACTTTGAAACAAAAAATCGAAATTTATACCTAATTTTGTTAAAAAAATATTACCTTTGCATTAAAAAATATCAAACAATTTTAAAAACTAAAATATTATGGCTACAAGTAAACAAATGGAACGCAAAACTGAGTTTCTCAGTTTGGACTTTTTCTCTTTGCTCTATGCAGTAAAGAAAAGATATTTGAAATACGGATTTGTTGCGAGAACTTCCTGGGACACAGATAAAACGAGGTTAATTCCCGCTGTTTTTATAGGCGAACTGCCAATTTTTATTGATATATTGGACAACTGCATTTGTGATATGTTGTCGAATGATTATTGGAAATATACGCCGTATCTGTGCGATTTTCGCATAGATGAAGAAAAAAGGAAGGTCTATTTTACACATTCGGGCAAAGAAAAAATTGACGAAAGCATAGTAAATGCCGAGCCAAGTATTGATTTCACGCTGTTGAGCGAAGACACATTGGAAATTACCTGTGATTTAGGCGAACTCTACAGGGTGTATTGCTACAGTTATTTTTCGGAAAACAACTATAAAATGATGGTAGGCGGCTTTTCTAATGTCCGCAAAACGCCTGTAAAACAATATTACCCAACGTAGCGCGTTGGGCTGAAATAACAATCGGCTTTCAGCCGAAAGGTTACACCAACATTGCAAATTCGGACTGTTGCCTGAAAGGCAAATTTAATTCAGCCCAATGGCAACGCCTTGGGAAATTTGAGCAAAAACGCAACATATTTTTAAAATGTGTTGCATTTTTTTATTTTTTTCAAAAAAAAGTTCAAAAAAGTTGTTTTTTCAAAAAATAATTTTTTAACTTTGCACCTTATTTTTTAACACCGAATTTTATGAATTTCATTTGCAAATTTTTTATATCAAATAGTGCTGAAATGCAGAAAATGTACACTCAAAATGGTGCTTTTTTGGTGTTAAAAAATGTGAATGGGGGGGGGCAACCCGCTGATTTACAGTGCTTTAACTGCAATTTTAACATTGTATATTAAATAAACGAAACCTTTGAAATGGACTTTTGTCTGTTTCAGAGGTTTTGTTGTTATTTTGAAGAAAAATTGCACAAAAATATACGGCGTAACCCGAAAAGCCGACTGAATAGAGTAGGGAAATTATTAAACTTATATTTTTAGATTATGGCAGAAAATTTATTTGACGGCGAAATAGTAGCCGTAAAATACAGAGAACAGTTAGGCGTATTTTTGCTTGATGGAAGCGGCTCAATGAGCGATATTGGTGAAGCAAATATGACATTGGCTGAAAATGTAAACAGTACATTTAAGGATTTTATCTCCCTTTTCAAGCAAAGCAGTATCAGAAAAGAATTTGAGATTGCAGTGATTAACTTCGATTATGAGGCGACAGTGCGTGTTGGTAGAACGCCTTTGACGGAGTTTGACGAATTTGGTGATTACGACCCGCGCGACCCTGACAAAGACAATCCAGGCACGTTTATAGGTGCAGGGTTGCTGAAAGCAAAAGAAATTATTGACGACTATTTTGCACAACCCAACCCAGACGAATATCCGCGTACTGCGGTCATTGCTATTCTCTCTGACGGTATGTGTCAGCACCCAGAGAAAACATTGCCGATTGCAAGACAGTTGGATTCAAACCCCAATATTACAATCAGTAGTGGCTTATTTACCGTTCTTGCCCGTGAAGGAGATTCCGACACAAAAGATGCAAAAAACTTCTTGCAACAGGTTAAGAGTAAAGATGGTACTTATGGTGTAATTCGTGACAATGCAGCATTGCGCAGATTTTTCAATGCTTCTATGAGTTCATCAAAAAAGAGAGACCATTAATTATGTTTTGGAAAAAGAAGCAACCAAAGAAACAACAGATACTGCCGTCAAACGAAGGCAGTATCTGTTACTCGGCTTCAATGTCGAGTAAAAAAGAGAATGAAGACACGTTTGTCAATCTGTCGGTTAATGGGCTGCATTTGTTTGCGGTAGCAGACGGACTTGGTTCGTATTCCGCTGCTGCTGATGCCTCGCGTTATGCTATTGATTTTATTCGAAAAAATGCGGACAAAATCACGCCAGACCGTGCCGTGCTTTCGCAAATTTTTCAGGATATTGCCAGCAATTTACACCGCCTTGCTGAAGACGACAAATACAAAGGCAAAGACAGGGAAAATCTGCTTGGAACTACGCTTATTGTAGGTATAGAATCGGCAGAGGAAGTAACTTTTGCATATCTGGGCAATGGTGCTATTATTCACGTTAGGGGAAGTATTGGTGATTTTCCGCAAAAAAATGACCCGTGGTATGCTGTCAGTTTGCTCAATCCGCATACCGTGCCTGAAAAAGGCAAGGAGGCATTGTATAGACTGCTGTCAGATGATGAAAGCGTAAATGTAAAACCAACAATTATTTCGGTCAGTAAAGATGATTCTTTGGGTGATGCCTTTATTATATGTACTGACGGAATTTACTCGGCAGACCAAATTGAACTTTTTCGACATCAGCAAATTGGACTGCTTATAAAGTTTGATGAACATTTGCTATCGCTATATGATTTACTGCGAAAACTGCAAAGTGATGAAACAGACAATCGAGCCGAAACGTTGAAAACCGAAGCAGATTTATTTTTAGAAAGCAATAAAGCAAAATTTGATGATGATGCTACTTTGGCAATTTTACTAACATCAAAATTTTACAAAAAGAAATAGAGACAGCAGATGAAAACACTGACAATAACTCAATTCAAATCCACAGGGCTGAATCCACAGTTCAACAGTCGCGTTTCCACAATTACGCTGCCAGACGATTTTTTGGGTGAAGGTGCATTTGGTGTGGTATATAAATGCACTGTCAATGGAGTGGAACAGGCGGTAAAGGTTTTTACATCAACTGACCGTAACAAACAACTGCAAGCACAGAAAAGTTATGAAACTATCTGTGCGTTGCAAGATTTGGTCGTTGCTTACAATAAACAGTTAAAAGAGAAAGGCGAAAAGCCTATTGAACAGATGAATGCCCTGAAAGCATTGCCGCTTTTTTCATACAAAGGCAGGCTAAACACAGGCGAAGATGTGATGGGCTATTCTACCATTTTACTTGATAAAAAGCAAGGGTGGGAATGTTTTAACGATATGCTTTCGGAAACTACGGATAAGGATAGCCGTGCTGCCAAGCAAAAATACTTTTATGCCGAATTGAATTCAGAAACTCGATTGAAATTTGTCTATGATTTATTGGAGGGCTTTAAAACGCTTGAGGCAATGCGTTTCATTCATGCAGACCTGAATCCACAAAATTTCTTTATCAATATAAAATCAGGCGAGTTATGTTTGATAGATTATGATTCTGGCGGCGTAAATGGAGTTGCCGAAACCAAAGGAAAAGAAGGTCATTTTTATGCTCCTGAACTGAGAACAGGTGAGAAAGATTCGGCAAATTTTTTTACAGACTATTGGTCAATAGCAATGGTCGTTCACTTTTTTTATTTTCCTTTTGTTCCGTTTTTTTATTTGGGCAAGGTAAGTTCCAAAATAATGCGGGATTATTTTGCAAAAAATCAGTATCCTGAAATCAGTACAAGCGACAGATGTTTTCTAAAAGAAGAGAAAAATATATGTAGATACAAGGAATATATAAAAAATTTAAGTGAAAAAGTACCGCCCGAAATAGTGGAATTGTTCAAGCATTCTTTTCAGAAAGGATATTTCAATCCAGGCGCAAGAATTACAAGCCGCCAATGGTTCCAAAAAATCAGTCCTTTGGTAACAAAACAATATAAGACACCACCTGTAAAGATACCAAAAACTGTTGTTGTAAAACCCAAACGAAAAAAGTTGAATGAAAGAATTAAGGCTTTGTTCAACAAATTTAAGTTTGAGTTAAAATCAAAACCAAAACTCCAAAAAAACAAAAGCAAGAAATACAAACCTTATGTGTATAAACCCAAAAAATCATGGTCGTTATTTACGCCGCTTTACAAATACAGGGTAAGCCGTGCGATTGATGATTTTTTTGATTCTGGCAAAGCAGAGACATTAGTAAGAATATTATTTTTTGCAATTTTTGCAATTTTCTTGATTGCTATTTGGGCAACAAAAGGGTTTTGGATTGCTTTGCTTTGTTTGTTCATTGGTGTTTTTTTGGCAATTTTTCTTGTCATAGTTTCTAAAATTGGATTAAAAATAATTCGCTTTGTAACATTGGCAATCAGTTACGTCATAGAGTGGTTTTGCCTGATTCGCCTGCCTTACGAAATTGCGGTAGTTGTCATTGCTGGTTTGATAACTTATTTTATATCTTCGGGAATAGATTTCGGCAATATTTTTCAATCAAACAACCAAACCGAGCAAATAGAAGCACCGCAGCCTGTCGAAAATTACTTTTACTGCAATGACAATAATATTAATGTGCGTGAATTTCCAAATACCAAGTCGCGCATATTGGGAAAACTGCAACTTAACGATAAAATTAATGTCTTATCGAACTATGAAAAAGGCTTTAAAAAAGTTGAATATAAAGGCGAAGTTGGATATGTGTATGCCAAATTCCTGCAAAATACTCCTTTTGTAGAGAATAATTCAAAAAGCACAACACAAAACCCTGCGCCGAAACAGCCTACAGATAATGCTGCCGAAGAAAAGCAGAATTTGTCAAAAGCGAAGACTGCCTTTCAAAACAGCAACTACGATAGTGCTTTCAAGTATTACAGTCAAGCGGGAAGTTACGGAAAAACAGACGGGTACAATGCTTTCAACGATAAAGCCAAACAACTTATTGGCATACTCGGCGAATGTGATGACAAAGTAAAAGAATTGCTGCGTTATGCACAACAGTTAAACAATACGCAAGAAATTAGAAATTTAATAAATAATTGCAATTAAATATATTAAAATATGAAACATTCCTTTCTTTTATTGATTTTTTACATAAGTTGTTTGTCTGTTTTTGGACAGGACAACCAAATTTATTTGCAACGCGCCAACACGTTTTTTGAGGCAGGTGATTACGACAAAGCCAAACGTCATTATGAAGCCTACATTGCAACTGGCGGCAAACAGGACGTGAGCCAACGCATCGCAGACTCAGAGAAGTGTCTGCAACTTCGCATTACTGCCGACAATTATTTTAATGAAAAAGAGTATGTTAAAGCGGCAGAAAAATATTATGCTCTGCTTGCGCTCAATCCTAAAGACCAGCACGCAAACAACCGTCAAACTGAAATCAAAAATATAGCGGGAGTTAAGTATTACGATAACGGTTATTATGTTGGTAACTTTAATGAAAAAAGTGAGCGGCACGGACAAGGAATTTACTACTGGAATGACGGTTCTCGTTATGACGGACAATGGAAAAATGGCAATAAGCACGGACAAGGCAACTATTATGATAACAAGGGTAACCGCTACGAAGGGCAATGGCAAAATGACGTAGTAATTGGGAACTTTCTTATTTATTTTACTGACGGAACAATAGTGTCTGCCAAATATGTAAACAAAGAATGGGTTATAATAAAAGCCAAGAAAAAAGGCAAGGAATACGATAAAATTAAGAAAGAAATTCAAACAAATAAATCTGCTGCAACTACAAAAGTAAAATCGGAAAAAGTTAAAAAAGACAATGATAAACCCAGTATGGGCTTTGTTAGTTATTCGTTTTCGTTAACTGCTCCAATAGGTATAATGGCAGGCGGCTGCGGCAATCGTTTGGGCGGTTATGGAAGTCTCAAAGCGTCCAGCAATTTCTGGGACGGAACAAATGTATCAAATATTGAAGGCGCAGAGGCGATAATAGATTTCGATTCTCCAAAACATTACCGTTATGCTGTTTCGGCAGGCTTGATACTCCGCACATTTGGCAGTTTGTACATTTATGGCGGCTTGGGTTTTGGTAAATACGGTAAAGTGTATTATTTGGGCAATTCTTACGATTCGTATCAGAATAAATATTTTGAACTTTCTTATGAAACGAATAAATCCTATTATTATGCGCCAAAAATAAGCGCAGGTTTAGATATTTCTGCGGGATTAATTTATGCGTTTAAGAGAGATTATAACAAAGTTGGCGTTTATCTGTCAGCGGGTTACAACACTCTGCAACTTATTCCTGATAAAGTTCACGATTTTTCCATTGGATTAGGTGTTGTATTTTAAAATAAAAAAAACGGCTTACCGTCATTTTGAAACAAAAAAGACGAAATTATACCCTAACTTTGAAACAAATTCATATAAATTATACCCTAACTTTGAAACAAAAATATTATCTTTGCAGAAAATTTTAATTATAAAGCAATGGAATACCTATTTTAAAAATCAAAATGAAAACTAAAATTTCAAAAGTTTGGGTTGATAACAGTGCCGTTTATGTGCAAACTAATGGACAGACTTTTAGTCGTGTTTTTAGCGATTTTCCGTTGCTAAAAAATGCGACTGAAAAGCAGCGCGCTGATTTTCAGGTAGGCAAATACGGGATAAGATGGGATTCTATTGATGAAGATTTGAGTTATAACGGCTTTTTTAATCCTGTCAAAAATATTTATTGGCAATAAAACTAAAAAATTAAGAAACCATAAACGCAACATATTTTTCAAAATGTGTTGCATTTTTTTATTTTTTTCAAAATATTTTCTTTAAAAAAACATTAATTTTCAAAAATTATTTTGTAAATTTGCAGCCAATTTTTCGTGTTGCGGTTTTTTACAAAAAAATTGCAGCGTTTTATTTGTAAGTAATTTATAATCAAGTATTTAATCATTAATAAAAATATTTTTTACAACTATGCAAAACAAAGGTTTTATTAGAATTTTTTCTATTGCGTTGGCGTTGGTGTGTATTTTTTACCTCTCTTTTACGTTTGTAACGAGCAGATATGACACAAAAGCGAAGGATTTTGCGCAGGGCGACAGCGAATTGTATTACAAATACATTGATTCTGTGGCTGGCGAAAGAGTCTGGCCCTGGGCGCACAAAAGTAATTGGGGATACACTCTCAAAGAGTGCCGTGAAAAAGAAATCAATCTCGGACTTGACCTCAAAGGCGGTATGAACGTTACTTTGGAGGTTTCCGTGCCTGATATTTTGGTTGCACTTTCCAATCACAACTCTTCTGAAAATTTCAACAAGGCGATTGACGCTGCAAAAAAACGCAAAAGCAGCGATTTTTTGAGTGCTTTCCGCGAAGAATTTGAGAAAATCGCTCCAAACGAACAACTTTCACCGATTTTTTCTACTCTCGGTCTTAAAGACAAAATCACGCTGAGTTCTACAAACGCGCAGGTTATTGACGTTTTGAGAAAAGAAACGCAGGCTGCGATTGACAACTCTTTTAATGTGTTGAGTTCGCGTATCGACCGTTTCGGCGTTGTTCAGCCTAATGTTCAGAAAATCGGCGGCGCAGAAGGCAGAATTTTGGTGGAACTGCCCGGCATCAAAGAGCCTGAGCGCGTGCGCAAACTGCTGCAAGGCTCGGCTAACCTCGAATTTTGGGAAACTTATTCTTACAAAGAACTTGCTACTGTTCTCAATCAGGCAAATGCTGCCTTGAAGGACATTCTCGCTGTGGGCAACAGGCAGGATACAACGCAGAATATTGTTGCTGAAACAACAGAAAATATTGTTGCCGAAGTAAAAGACACTGCAAAAACTGCACTTGACTCTCTTGCACAAAAGGCGATTGCTGCACAAAGCACAGAAACAACCGCGCCCGAACAGGGCGATGAGGCGGCTCGCGCAAAATGGGAAAAAGATAACCCGCTTTTCGCGCTTTTGGCTGGCGGACAATCTGAAAATGCTCCCCGCTTGGGACTTGTGGCAGCAAAAGACACCTCAAAAGTGATGGCATATTTTAATCTGCCGCAAATTAAACGCCTTTTGCCGCGTGAATTATCTTTGCGCTGGACAGTAAAGCCTGAATCTGTTGCCAGTAAAGATGATAAACACGACAGATACGGCTTGATTGCCCTCAAAGTTACAAACCGCGAAGGTCGCGCACCGCTTACTGGCGATGTTGTTACAGATGCGCGCAACGACTTTGACCAGATAGGCGGAGGCTCGATTGTTAATATGAAAATGAATGCCGAAGGTGCTGCTATTTGGTCAAGACTTACAGAGGCAAATGTCGGCAAAGCAGTTGCAATTTCGCTTGACAACTATATTTATTCATATCCGAATGTAAATCAAAAAATTGACGGCGGAAGTTCCCAAATATCAGGAAACTTTACGCCCGAAGAGGCAAAAGACTTGGCAAACGTTCTGAAATCGGGTAAAATGCCCGCCCCTGCAAAAATTGTGCAGGAAGACGTTGTTGGTCCTTCGCTTGGACAAGACGCTATTAACAAAGGCTTGATTTCGTTTGCGATTTCGCTGTTTTTGATTTTCGTTTATATGATAATGTATTACGGCGTAATTCCGGGATTAATTGCAGACATTGTGCTGATAGCAAACACATTCTTTCTGCTCGGAATTTTGGCATCTTTCAACGCTGTTCTCACATTGCCCGGTATTGCGGGTATTGTGCTGACGCTCGGTATGGCGGTAGATGCCAATGTGCTGATATACGAGCGGTGTCGAGAGGAACTTATCGCGGGTAAAAACCTCAAAAAAGCCGTTGAAGAGGGTTTCGGAAACGCGCTTTCTGCGATTATTGACGGACAGGTTACCACATTATTAATAGGTATAATTCTGTTTATTTTCGGCACAGGCTCGGTAAAAGGTTTTGCCACAACATTGGTAATCGGTATTTTCACATCGTTATTTACCGCACTGTTTTTCTCCCGTATGATTTTCGACAGACTTGTTAATATGAAACGCGAATGGAAAATTTCTTTTACAACAGAATTAACAAAAAACTGGTTTAAAGGTTTTAATTTTGATTTTATCGGAAAGAAAAAATATGGTTATATTTTCTCATTAACTTTGTGCGCTATATTTATTGCCGCTTTGGTATTCAACAAATTTGAAAGCGGCTCAAACCTGTATAAAAGAGGTGCAAAAGCCGAATTTAGCAGTTTTGAAAAAACATTGGGGCTTGATAAAAACGCTACATACGAAACATTTAAACTCGGCTCTGTTCTAAAAGAGGGTATTGATTTTTCAGGCGGTAATACTTATATTGTCCGTTTTGAAAATGAAATATTGAAAGACAAATTCGGCGACAACTTCGGCGGCAAATTTGCCGAAACTGTGCGCGAAAAACTTGACGATGTTTTTACAGGCTACTCGCTTTTTGCAATCACAATGGGAAATGAAAATCAGATTAGAATTTCTACAAACTTTGTTGATGAAAACACTGACGACAACATCACTATTGAAACTATGCTTTACGATAATCTTCGAGAGTACCTCAACCCTGCTGTTACGCAAGATATGTTTGTTAAACGTTACGTTGTCAATGACGGAACGTATGAACTTGCAAATATAGAAAAGGGTGAAAATTACGGTATTCAGTCTTCGCAAAGCGTTGGTCCAACTATCGCATCTGATATGCTCACAAGAGCGTTCTGGGCGGTAATACTGTCATTGGTTGTGATTTTCGTTTATATTCTGGTGCGGTTTAAAAACTACTCATATTCGGTTGGCTCGGTTGCATCTCTGTTTCACGATGCGTTCTTTATGATTGGCATTTATGCAATCTGTTACAGATTTATGCCGTTCTCGTTAGACCTTGACCAGTCGTTTATCGCTGCCATTTTGACCATTATCGGTTACTCGATTAATGACACTGTGGTAATTTTCGACCGTGTGCGTGAAAATCTCGGCTTGTACCCAAAACGCAGTATGAGAGAGCAGATGAACAACGCTCTGAATGCTACTTTGAGCCGTACATTCTCAACATCATTCACTGTAATGCTTACGCTGCTGGCAATGTTTATTTTCGGCGGAGAGGTTATTCGCGGATTTATGTTTGCCTTGCTTATGGGTACTGTGAGCGGTGTTTATTCAACACTGTTTATTGCCGTTCCGCTTGCATACGACATCAAAAGCGAACAGAAAGGAGTTGAGAAAAAATAAAATAAAGGATAAAAACACTTTTTTCATGAAAACCCCCATTGCCGTTGTGAAATGGTGAGGGGGTTTGTTTTTTTAAATTTTGGTAATAACTAAAAAATTAGGTGTCATTGCGGGCTTGACCCGCAATCGCTAATATACTATATTTCAATCGATTGCGGGTCAAGCCCGCAATGACAACAAGGTTTAGGTAACTTTACGGATATTCAAATTAAATTATTTATGCAAATTACAGGTTGCATTCCTACGGAATGCGGCTGAATATGTGATACTTAATTTCTACCGAGCGATTCATTCCTACGGAATGATGTTATATTTGCATCGCAATCCGTTAGGATTGCATCGCTCGGTAGAAAAACAGAAATATAGACCTGCATTCCTACGGAATGCACCCTTAAAAAAGCATTTCAACCCATAATTCACATTATTAAACAAAAAACAGGTGTCATTCCCGCGCAGGCGGGAATCCCCTTACTTCATTGTACAAA
>JAISKN010000252.1 GCA_031260925.1 Prevotellaceae bacterium
TTGTTTTGCGGGTCGCGCTTTTGGGTGTGAATAAAATCGGGGAATTTGAGCGGGTCGCGGATAAAAAATACAGGCGTGTTGTTGCCAACCAAATCCCAATTACCCTCTTCGGTGTAGAATTTGATTGCAAAACCGCGTACATCGCGCTCTGTGTCGGCAGCCCCGCGTTCGCCTGCCACTGTTGAAAAGCGCAGGAAAAGCGGCGTTTGTTTGCCTATTTCGCTGAAAATCGCCGCTTTGGTGTAAGCCGTAATATCGTTTGTAATGGTAAGCGTGCCGAATGCGCCGCTACCTTTGGCGTGAACTATTCTTTCGGGAATTCGCTCGCGATTGAAATGCGCCAATTTTTCCATCATCCACGCATTTTGCAACAATGCGGGACCGTGTTCGCCAGCCGTCTGAATATTCTGATTATCAGCAACAGTCGCACCAGATTGATTTGTTAGTTGTTTCGTTTCCATAGTAAATAAAATTAAAATTGTTTTTTTATTTAAAAATAATTATCACAAAGGTACTAAAAAATTATCTTTAAATTTGCTTTCTTTTAATCTTTTATTTCTATTTGGGTATTGATTTTTTCTATATAAATTATTCTTTATATTTTTCCAACTCCGCTTTTAAATATGCAATCAATTCGTCTTTTTCCGCCAAACGTAATTCTAACATAGTTATCAGTTTTTCAGACACAGCGTAAAACGTGCTATTAACCATATAACCGCTATTTCCACCCTCATTTTTTTCGGTATTAAAAATGAATTTGTCGTCTGAAAATAGATACGACACAGGCACTTGAAAATAGTCTGCTATTTTTTTCAAAGTTTCAGTGTCGGGTGTCGTGTTGCCAGCCTCGTAATTTGAGATTGACGACTGCGAAACATTCAAATCTGTTGCCAAATCGTCTTGCGAAATACCCTTCTGTTTTCGCAATTCTGCTAATTTTTTGCCAAAATACTCCATTTTGATTATTTTTTAATTAATAATTATGGTGCAAAATTATTAATTTTTTGGTGAATATACAAATATTTTTTTGCCACTAAATTTATTTTATTTATAAATGACTTAAAAACAGTTATTTATATTTTAGTTATTTACAATTATAATTATTAAAAAAATGGTAAAAATATTAATTTATTGTTTGAATTACTTTTTTATAAGGATTAATTTTATTGCGTAATTTAAAAACTTTTTTATACCTTTGTGTCTTGATATCAATGCAAAATAAAAGAAGGTTTTTGAGTTACAAAAAATAATTTAATCTATTTTCTAACTAAAAAACTAATTAAACAATGAAAAAGGTATTTTTATTTGCGGCTGTTGTCGCATTGGGTATGTCGGCTTGCCAAAAAGCAGCCGAAGTGTATTATAGTTGCGACCCAACTATTGACGGAATAATAAAGCAAAGATTGCCTTATTATCAAGGAATGACGAGGGAAGAGTGGAAAACTCTACCCGATTCGTTAAAAAACGCCGCTTTTGTGGCTATGTCGCCAGAACTCAAAAAAAAGTTTTGGGAAGGCAAATACAATGAAATAATGGAGTATGAACACTTTACTAATACAGAAAAGGCGCATATTTCTAAATTGTACAATTATATACTCAGCATTGATGATATATATGCCGACGAATACGATTCAATAAAAATGAAAAACGTATTCGATTATTACAAAGAGTGGGCATTTTATGGAGTTGATTCTCTAAATTGGGACGTTCTTGATGTTATTCTGATAGCAGAAGATAAAGAAGAATTGACAGGGGAATACATTGCAAAGTTTAAGCAAAAAGCAAACTCTCCGCCTGACAATTCAACACTTCAACACGAAGGAGACGGAAATGGTAATGAAAAACCAAAGTGTAATTGTAGATATAATCTTGGATGTCGAGGAGCGAGTTATAGTTATTGTGATAGCAAAGTTGATTGTAAAACTAAGAAAGATTGTGGTCCATTAGGCGTTTTAGATTGTGATGGCAGATGCAATGAACCTAAAACCGATAAAGGATCACCTACCGCTGTTCCTAAAGAATTAATGCAACAAGTGAGCCAAAGAGAATATTTGGAATATTTGTTTCGATAAAAGTAGTAACTTAAAATGGGCTGTTCTCAAAACAGCCCATTTTAAACAAACAAACAAATTATGAATAGAAAAAATTTAATTAAAGCATTTTGCATAATTACGCCTCTTACATTTATTGTAACGTTTCTACTTTTGCAACCAAGTGCGTGGAGATTTTTCAATAATTTTGACCTTAATTACGATATGTGTATAGTAATTCCCTCTTTGATATTAACTTGCACATTTATGTATTTATTTAAAAATAAAATAAAATCTTATTACATTTTTCTATTTATACTCTGTGGCATAATATTAACTATGCTTTCCCTTTTCTTTATTGCTACTGCAAAGCATAGTGATATGATTTTGATTGAAATTGTTTATTATTTTTTAATACTAATAGTTCCTACTATATTTGCGTGGGGCTTTAGTGCAATTAAGAACAAATACGTTAAAACTGGTTTTGCATTAATAGGGTTGTACTATATTCATATTTTTATAATGAATCAAGATGCTTTTGAATTGATAGAATGGATAATGTATATTGTTATTTTTGTTTTTGGCGTTCGCACCTGTAAAAAATATGGGTATGAAAAGAAAATAATTTTTTACTCACTGTTAGCATTGGTTTGTTTTGAAATTTTTGTTTTGGTTTGGAGTGCATCTGAAACTATATTAGACAACGTATTGTCTGAAGGTAACCATAGTATACTTGAAATATTCAATACTGCAATTATTTTTCAAACAATTACATTTTTAAGTTTATGGTTTGCATATTATTGCGGTTTTTGGTTTGTAAAAACAAAAAAGTTATTTGTAAAAATAATTTTACCCATTGTTATAATTCTACTCGCTTTGTTTTTATTGAAATTCGTAAGAATTGAAATTGAACAAAGGTTTAACGAAAATAAAGGCACTTGGACAGGAGAAGTTGTAAAACCTGCAAAATTTTCGAACTTGGAGTTTTACACCGACAGCACTCTTCAAGTTAAAATTAATATTAATGACTTGAATAAAAAGATTTATGTGTTGGATTTTTCTAACCCCGGCTGTGGAAATTGTTTCAGACAAATGCCTAAATTTCAACAACTTATGGAAAAATACAAAGATAATTCAGAAATAGGCTTTTATACAATATATGTTTATAATGATACTACCGACATAGCGTGGTTTGAAAGATATACCGCAAAACACAATATTACCATACCGCACCTGTTTATAGATATAAAAGATTCTGCATACATACAAGCATTTGATTATCACGCATTTCCACAATACAACATTATAAAAAATGACACAATAATTTTTGACGGCTATCTTGAAATTTTAGATTTTTTTGAACATAAATATTTGAAATAAATTAGGACTAACTTTACCAAAGTTCTGAACTTTGGTAAAGTTTGACAAACATAAAAACAACCACTATAAACCTATTATTCCTCCGCCGACAATCAAATCGTTTTGGTAAAAAACTACCGATTGTCCTGGTGCAACGCCCCAAACTTTCGAGGAAAATTTTACGCGGACATCACCGCTTTCAAAACTGAGTTGCGCCTCTGTGGCAGGGCTGCGGTAACGAATGCGAGCCTCAACAACAGGACTTTCGCCCAACTTTGCGCTGTTAGTAAAAACGCAGTTTTTCGCTAAAAGTTCCGAAGTTTCCAACTCCTCGCGGTCGGCGAGAACTACGGCGTTGCTTTCGGGCAAAATTTTTGCAACATATTTAGGCGTGCCAAAAGCAACATTCAGCCCTTTGCGCTGCCCAACCGTAAAAGCAGGGTAACCGTTGTGTCTGCCGAGTATATTTCCTTGATTATCAATGAAATATCCCTCTTTGCAGTATTTTTCGTAACCCTTGACTTCATTTTTGAGAAAAAGCCGATAATCGTTGTCGGGAATAAAGCAAATCTCCTGACTTTCAGCCTTTTTTGACAGTTTTTCAAATCCGTTTTCAAGCGCAATCTGGCGTACTTCTGGCTTTGTGAGCGTTCCGAGCGGGAAAATTGTCCGTTTGAGAACTTCCTGCGGCAAACGCCAAAGAAAATATGTCTGGTCTTTTTTTGTATCAACGCCTTTTTTGAGGTAAAAATCGCCATCAACTTCCGAAATTTGCGCGTAATGTCCTGTCGCAATGTATTGACAGCCAAGCGAATCTGCCATTTTCAGCACTTCGCCCCATTTGATTGAGGCGTTGCAGACAACGCAGGGGTTTGGAGTTCTGCCAGCGAGATATTCGTCAATAAAATCTTTGATAACGCTATTTTTGAACGGCTCGCGGAGGTCGAGAAAATGGTGTTCAAAACCGAGTTTTTGCGCCATTTTTTTTGCCTCCATAATAGAATTTATGGTGCAGCAGCCTTTCTCTTTCTCAAAGCAGCCCTGCGCCACGCTGTCCCAAGTTCTGTATGTTACGCCGACAACTTCGTAGCCCTGTTTGAGCAAAATCATAGCCGCAACGGAAGAATCAATCCCTCCGCTCATCGACAGCAAAACACGATTTTTGTTTAATTTTTCCATTTATATTTTTAATTTTTACTTCCGCCGCAGGCAACGCTGCGCTCGCCTGCGGCTATGAAAATCAAGCCAATTCGGGAATTATGATAATCATTATTAATGCGAATTACGGGTTGAAATTGTTTTTTTTATTTTTTAACCACAGAGGACACAGAATTCACAGAGTTTTTTTAATTTTATTTATAAAATTTTCTCCGTGTTCTCGTTCTTTATCAAAAATGTTGTTTATATTTTATATTATTCATTCGATTTTATATTTTTTAAGACCACAGAGTAGA
>JAISKN010000270.1 GCA_031260925.1 Prevotellaceae bacterium
TAATTCATTATTTATAATTAATAATTAATAATTTTTTTGTAACTTTGCACGCTTTTTTCTCAAAAGTATAAAGTGTATGGGAAATTAGTTAAATCATTAATTTTGAGTAACACATTTATTAAAAAAACAAATGAAAACATTTAAGTTAGAAGGTCAGCCGCGTACCGAACTCGGCAAAAAATCTGTTAAAGCATTTCGCAACGAAGGACTTATTCCTGCCGTTCTCTATGGCGGAAAAACAGTAGAACTCCCTTACAGCGGCAAACTCGCAGAGGGCGAAAATCTTATTGAAAGTCAAGGTAAAGGCTTGATTGTTACCAACTTTACAGTGTCGTTTGACGGCATTCGCAAATTGGTTTATTCGCCAGAAATTTATCTTGTAGAATTGACTTTGGGTAAAAAAACTCATCAGGCAATTCTCAAAGATTTGCAGTTTCACCCTGTTTCAGACCAAATTTTGCACCTCGATTTCTTGGCGGTTTTCCCAGATAAGCCAATAGTAATAGAAGTGCCTGTGGTTACGGAAGGTTTTGCAGCGGGTGTTCGTGCAGGCGGTAAATTAAATCTTGTTTCGCGCAAACTTAAAGTGAAAGCGTTGGCAAAAGATGTACCTGAAACATTGAAAATTAATGTTGATAGCCTTGAACTCGGCAAGTCAATTATGGTAAGAGATTTGAGTTTTGACAACCTTGAAATGATTTCGTCATCTAACAACGTTGTTTGCTCTGTGGTTGCTACTCGCGGCTCGAAAGCGGCTGTGGAAGAGGCGGCTAAAAAATAATTCAAAAATTTAATAATTCAAAAATTCAAAGAGAAAATTTCAAAAATTGAATTTTTAAATCTTTGATTTTTTGAATAAAAATTTTTTCTTATGAAATTTTTAATTGTTGGGTTGGGTAATATTGGGGACGAATATGCTCACACACGCCACAACATAGGTTTTGATACATTGGACACTTTTTGTGGGGTGTCCAATGTTGTTTTTGACGTGAATAAACGTTACGGCGCAATAGCGGAATGTCGGCTAAAAGGGCATACTTTGGTGTTGCTCAAGCCCTCGACTTATATGAACGAGAGCGGAAAGGCTGTTCGTTATTGGCTGCAAAAAGAAAATATTCCCGTTGAACAACTTTTGGTTATCGTTGATGATATTGCGTTGCCTTTTGGCTCAATTCGCCTGCGCGGCAAAGGCAGCGATGCAGGACATAACGGCTTGAAAAGCATTCAGCAAATGATTGAAACTCAGAACTATGCACGACTAAAATTCGGCATCGGCAACGACTTTTTTGCAGGACAACAGGTTGATTATGTGCTGAGCCGCTTTTCTGACGAGCAACAAAAACTCCTGCCCGAAAGGTTTGAAACCGCGATTGAAGTTATCAAATCGTTTTGCCTCGAAGGGCTGGAACGGGCGATGAATAAGTTTAATAATAAGTAGAAAGTAATAAGTAGATAGTAATAAGTAGAAAGTAGAGAGTAAAAAGTTGAAAGTAAAAAGTTGAAAGTTGGCTGCAAGATATTTGATACTGAATACTTTAACTTAATACTTGATACTTTGTATTTTTTATTAGTAATCAACAAATTCAAATTTTGCATTTTCAAAAACAACAATATAATCGTCAAAAACAACTTGTAAATTAATACTGCCTTTTGTTCTGTTGTTTTCGTGGTTTTCTATTGTAAAACTGCCTAGTGTTTCATAATCTTTCCACTCATTTTCGTAGAAAGTTCTGTTATACGGCATAATTTCGCCAATATATCTTTTGAAAATAATTTTTGGCGTTGTGGAGTTTTTATTAAAATTGTATGTGCCAATGGGCAATTCCGACATTTTTTTGTCTAATGTTTCAAATACAACGCAATCGCCATTGTAATTTGATGCAGAATATTTAACATCTGTGTATGTTGTCGTTCTAACGATGCTGAAAACATCAAAATAATGCTCATTGTCAAGTTTAACAAATTCAGTATGATTGCACGAGCCTCCACTAAAATATGTAATATCTAATTTACCTTGAACTAAAACGCTGTCAGTGCGGTTTTCTGAGGAATATAAATAGCCTCTAAATTCAGTTCTTGCAAATTCGTCTTTTGCAAATTCCAAATTTTTAAGCAACATAAATTTATTTTCAACATAGCGCGGAATTTGATATACTTTGGAATTTTTAGCATTTTTAAAATATACACTCCGCACTGTTCCGTCAGTCAATATTTTTAAATCAAAACGAAAACCTCCTGCCTCAACACTAAAATTAATGTGTTCACCGCAAAGAAACCAACCTTGTACATAACCGCCTGAAAAATCAATATTTTCACCATCAATATTTAATGCAAATTTATTTCCGAAATGCTGACAAGTAAAAATTTGATAATCAATATCGGCAAACGGCAAGATTTGCGGCACTTCGTATGGCTTTACCTTTGGAGTTGTTTGTGTTGTGTTAATAGGAATAATTGGGTTATTTACTGGCTCGCAAGCAAATAAAACCGCAGACATGATAAATAAAAAAGTTAATTTTTTCATAGTGGTAATTTTTAGGTTAATTAGATTGCAAAATTATAAAATATTTTATTTATCGCAAAATTTTTAAGAAAAATTTATTACTTTTGCCACATAATTTTTTAAACTCTAATAAATAAACTATCTTGGAAACAAGAATTGACAAATTTCTATGGTGCGTGAGGCTGTACAAAACGCGCAGTCAAGCCGCAGAAGCCTGCAAAAAAGGACAGATTTTTGTGGGCGGCGTTGCTGCAAAAGCCTCGCGAATGATAAAGCCGAATGACGAAATTCAGGTGAAAAGAGTGCCTGTGATTTATTCGTTCAGAATTTTGTCTATTCCGAGCGGCAGAGTTGGTGCAAAACTTGTTGAAAATTATTTGCAAAATATCACAACGCCCGACCAAATTGCCCTGCTCGAAGTGCTGAAAATCGACAAACAAAACGGCAGAGCGCGCGGCTTAGGCAGACCAACAAAAAAAGAACGCCGCGACCTTGATGAATTGTTTATAAACTAAAAATTAAGAACTAAAAACTAAAAATAACTTGTCATTCCCGCGCAGGCGGGAATCACATTTGTACAATTTAGTAAGGA
>JAISKN010000023.1 GCA_031260925.1 Prevotellaceae bacterium
TTTATCAAACATTTTTCTTTCGGATTTTCCACAGGAATTATCAACTTCTGCACTCCTTGCGAAGTGGCTATGCAGCAGCGGGTTGTGAGTGTTTGCTTTGTGTAGTTGGCGCAAACCTCCATCTCGCAAGGGAAATTCACGAGGTAATAGTAGCACTCAACAGGCGCGGCATAGCACAAAGGAAGAAAAATCATTTTAGTGGTCAGTGGTTAATGCTCAGTGGTTAATTTTATGTGTTGCGAAATTATAAAAAATTTCTCAAAAACGAAAATTTGTTGTACTTTTGCAGTTGAAAAGTTTAATTTTTAGAAGTTCCCTAATTACTGACGACTGATTACTAATTACTAAAAAATCAATGAAAAAAACTCTCGAACAGGTTGGAAAATACGTTAATTTAATGAAAAAAACTTTTTCGTTACCAGATAATTGGCGTATGTTTTGGCGGCAACTGCCTTTGGAAATGGAAAAACTCGGCATAAATACAGTTGGAATTATCGTGCTGATTTCGATTTTTATGGGTGTGATTATGACAATGCAAACCATAATGAACACCGAAAATCCAATGTTGCCGCGCTACAGTACAGGACTTGTGTTGCGCGATACGCTTTTGCTCGAATTTTCGTCAAGCATAATGTCGCTGCTGCTTGCCGGCAAAGTAGGCTCAAATATTGCCTCCGAAATCGGCACAATGCGCGTTACCGAACAGATTGACGCGCTGGATATTATGGGCGTAAATTCGGCTAATTATTTGATTTTGCCGAAAATTATCGGGCTGATGCTTTGTATGCCGATGCTGGTAACATTTAGTGTTTTTTGCGGACTTGCAGGCGGCTGCGGCGTAGCAATTTTCACAGATATGATTACAATTTCAGATTTCATTTATGGAATACAATACGCATTTATTCCGTATTATTTTACATATTCAATAATAAAATCGTTCTTTTTCGGTTTTGTAATTGCATCTGTATCAGCGTTTTACGGTTACTTTGCCTACGGCGGCGCGATTGATGTCGGCAAGGCAAGCACCAACGCAGTAGTAAATTCAAGTATTTTATTGCTGGCAGTAAATGTTATTCTTACACAGTTGCTTTTAGTTTAGTGATTAGTGATTAAAGTTTAGAGTTTAGAAAATTAGGTTTCTAAAAAAATAAACTTTATCTCTAAAAAATCTAAACTCTAATAACTACACTCTAAACTCTATTATTAAAGATGATTGAAGTTCAAAATATATCAAAATCGTTTGACGGAAAATTGGTTTTAGACGATATTTCCGCAACATTTCACAGCGGAAAAATCAACCAGATTATCGGGCAAAGCGGCTCTGGCAAAACCGTTTTAATGAAAAGCATTATCGGGCTTTTTCGTGTTGATAGTGGAAAAATTCTTTATGACGGGCGCAATTTGCGTGAAATGCGAATGAAAGAAATCAAAGAATTGCGCAAGGAAGTCGGAATGCTGTTTCAAGGCTCGGCTCTGTTTGACTCGCAAACCGTTTTAGCGAATGTGATGTTCCCTCTGAAAATGTTTTCGCCAATGTCTGTTGCCGAAATGACGGAACGCGCCGAATTTTGCCTGACGCGCGTAGATTTAAAACCGCAGGCGTTCAATCTTTTCCCGTCTGAAATTTCGGGCGGAATGCAAAAAAGGGTGGCAATCGCCCGCGCAATCTCGCTCAACCCGCGCTACCTTTTTTGCGATGAGCCAAACTCCGGACTTGACCCCGTAACATCAATTCTAATCGACCGACTAATCGAAGAAATCACGCAGGAGTTTGACATTACCACCATTGTCAATACGCACGATATGAACTCAATAATGGAAATCGGCGCAAACATCATTCTTATCAACAAAGGCAAAAAAGCGTGGGAAGGCTCAAAAGACACAATTTTTAGTTCTGATAATGAGGCACTTAACGACTTTGTTTTTGCATCTGAACTGTTTAAAAATGTAAAAAAAACGCAATTAAAAAATAATTCATAATTTATACTTAAAATTGATAATTATTTTGTAATTTTGCAGCGAATTTTTTAATCTTTTTTAAAAAATATAACATTCTGAATTTCAGTCTGTTACTTTTTTATCATTAATCATTAACCATTAATTTATTATTAGAAAAATGAATGACAAAACAAGATATTCCGATGCAGAATTGGAGGAATTTCGCGAATTGATTGAGAAAAAACTCGAAAATGCAAAAAAAGAATACAACGAACTGCGCTCGTATGTGAGCAATGCAGACGGAAACGATATTTCCGATACTTCGCCAACCTTCAAAACCCTTGAAGAAGGCGCCTCAACGCTCTCAAAAGAAGAACACGGGCAACTTGCACAACGCCAAATGAAATTTATTCAACATCTGGAGGCTGCGTTGATAAGAATCCAAAACAAAACTTACGGCATTTGCCGAGAGACAGGCAAACTGATTCCAAAAGAGCGTTTGAGAGCCGTACCGCACGCCACTTTAACAGTTGAGGCAAAAAATAAAAAATAGTGGTTAGTGGTCAGTGGTTAGTGGTTAGTTTGGTGATTGATTACTTGCAACTTATTACTCATTACTCACTACTTATTACTAATTACTAACGACTTACTACTTATTACTAACGACTAATGACGAAAAAACTAAAAGTAACTTTATTTATCGCGCTTTTGCTGATTATTGACCAGGTTATCAAAATTTTGGTCAAAACAAATATGACGTTGGGCGA
>JAISKN010000057.1 GCA_031260925.1 Prevotellaceae bacterium
ACTGCATTTGCACCGCAATCCGTTAGGATTGCATCGCTCGGTAGAAAAAATATAAATATAAACCTGCATTCCGTAGGAATGCACCCTTAAAAAAACATTTCAACCCCTGATTCGCATAAGTTACAAATTCGCAACAGCACCGCCGAGTTTTTGATTATGCACAAGGTGAATTAAATGGTGAGGCAACTATCTGGAATTTCCGGATAGTTCAACTTGCCGAAAATTCTCTAACGGACAATAAATTAACAGAATTATGATTAAATTTGCATTTTAAAAATCAAAAAAATGAACTACTCGAAAATTTCGAGTAGTTCGATTTTGCCGAAAGCGAGTTTGAAAAATACCGTATCACGCAAGACCGCCTGTTTGAATCTGATTTTGATAGAGAAATGAAATTGTTGAAATAGCAAGTTTTGAAAAAATAAAAATATTTTATTAATTTTGCAGACTTGATAATTATCGGTTTTTTACGCAATAAAAAATAAAAACATTATGGAAACATTGACAAAAAAATCGGCTGCAACACAGCCAAAAGAATTGTCGCCAATAGGACGATGGCGCAGAGAACACCCTCACGGATTAGAGGGAATTGTTATTAACGACCCGCGTATTTTAGACGGTTTGTCTATTTATGATTTCTAAAAGTTTATTCAAATGAGATATTTAATAGACACAAATATTCTTATACGATTGGTTAATGAACAAGATGCTATTTCGGAGGATGTGTGGAGTATTCTTAATGATACCGATAACACATTCTATATTAGCACTATGAGCATACAGGAAATTTTTATGCTTATGCAGGCAGGCAAATTGAATGTAAAACAATGGAATAAACCTGCTGATATATTTAATTATATTGAGTATGAATTTTATTGTTCAATAAAATATGTGCAAAAAGAGCATTTGCTTACTTTTGCCAATTTTACTCCTGCCGAAAATCACGGCGACCCATTTGACCGTATGATTATTGCGCAGGCAATTACCGAACAGATACCATTAATTAGCAGCGACAAAAAATTTCATCAATATAGAAAACAAAATTTAAAATTTATTTTTAATGAAATGATATAAAATTTATAAAATAAAACATAAAACTCAGACATAACACTTTCTTGATGCTGAAAATTCCACAATTTTAACAGTATAGTCAAGAATAAGTAACAAAAAGGCTCGCGGCGGCGTGGGCTTAACTTATTTGACTATATGGGTAGTGGAATACCTCAGCAGCGGAAAGTGTAAGTCCGCATTTTTTTATTATTTCTTACTCAAAAATAACAATTCAGTAAAATGGAAAAAGGAAAAACATTTCACATCGGAAACATTATTTGCAACCAATTACAAAAGGAAGGCAGAACAAAAAAATGGCTTGCCGAACAAGTGCATTGCAATCCGAGTTGTCTGTGCAAAACGCTGAAAAAAAGCAGTTTTGACTTGCATTTATTGCAGCGTATTTCTTTTGCTATGTATCACGATTTTGCAAAATATCTTACCGATTATTACAACGAAAACGCCGAAAAACGCCAAAATAATGGCAAATAAAGCCATTTTAGATGCAAAATTTGCCATAAAACAGGCATTTTTTGCCACTAAAATAAAGTGATTTTTAGGTTTTTAAATATAATTTTGCAATCTAAATTTTAATAAATTATTTTAATTTTTAACTTAAAAAAACAATTTTATTTTCCAATGAAAAAATTTTTACTTTTTGCAGCCCTGTTATGCTGCGTAAATGCGTTTGCACAAGACGTAATTCTCAAAAAAGACGGCTCGGAAATCAAAGCCAAAGTGCTTGAAATTACCGACCAGCAAGTCAAGTATAAAGACTTTGACTTGCTGGTCGGTCCCACCCGCAACATAGACCTGACCGAAGTGTTTATGATTACCTACGAAAACGGACAAAAAGAAGTTTTCAACAAACAAACTCAACCCGCTGTACCAACTACTCGCGGAAGAAATTACAACACGCCCTCAACTGACTTGAAAGCCGAATTTGACAGAATTGGCACAGATGACGACAAAATGTTGGAATTTTTCAGAAAGAACAATTTCACAAGTTATTACGACGATTTTGAAAGTGCCTGCCGTCAAAGACGTGCTGGAAAGGGCTTGCTCGGTGCAGGACTTGGACTTACAGGTGGAGGTATAGTATTTATGACCGTTGGGTTAATTATATGGGAACCTGGTTTTTACATTGCTGGTTATGCTTTGACTGGTATGGGAGAAGTTTTTGTAATCGTCAGCATTCCTGTTTCTGCAAGTGCAGGTGGAAAGAAAAAAGCGATTAAGAATGATTTTGCAAGAAAAAATTTTGGCGTTGATGGTTACACATATCAACCAAAATTAAATTTCGGTTTAACATCGAATGGAGTAGGTCTTACATTGAATTTCTAATTTATTAACTAAAAAAATTACAATGAAAAAATTACTTTTTACTTTTGTGTGCCTTTTTGGCGCAATGAGTTTATTTGCAGGAAATCCTGTATCTGTAAAATCGGGCGATGTTTCGGTTTTAAAAGATGTTACAACTGCGCTTTTGGAACTTGATTTTTCCAATGCAACGGTTGAAGGCAAAACTATTGATGAATATTTGGAGTCGCGCGGGAGTGATTTCGTAAGAGACTTTCCGCAAGATAAGGAGTATTCTGCATTGATGTTTGCTGCACAGTATAACAAGAAAAACAAAGGGCTGCACGTTGCAACCGATGTTTCTGATGCTGTTCTCAAATTTGTAATTCACGTTGATAAACTCGACTACGGCAATGCTCACGGACAGTTTATGCCCTTTGCCAGTGCCAAATCGGGCGGTTGCATTATCAGTGGAACGATTGATATTATAGATTTGAAAACAAATGAAATTGTCCTCACGCTTTCTATTGATGAGGTTAAAGGGTTGGCTAATGTTTCAGACAAAATTCGATTAGGTCTGTGTTTTTTTGAATTAGGCAGCAGTGTTGCCAAAGTGAAATAATTATTAACTTTTAAATATTTTTAACTATGAAAAAATTTATATTAATTTTCACATTAGTTGCAACAGGCATATTTTTTACAAGTTGTGACAAAGGCGCAGATATTGCGAAAGGCAAACTCAAAGGTACTACTTGGGTGTATAATTGGGATTATTATGGTACTTATATTGATAGTGAAACACACTATACTTACACTTTCTCTTTTATTTCTGACAATGAGGGCAAATTAACACGCACTGGTTGGTACAGAATTGAAAATAAGAGAGAAAACGTAAATCAGAGCCAAACTTTTACCTATATTTTAAAAGAGGGGGTTATTACTTGTGCAAGTGCAGGAATAAGGAATAAAGGAGGATATCCTTTTACTATTTCAGACGATTTTAAAACTTTATCAATAGGTAGTGAGACATATACACGCAATTAAAACCAATATTTTTCAAATAATAAAAGCACAATCGTTGATAAAAACGATTGTGCTTTGTTTCTTAATTCAGCATCACTCTTTTCGCCTCGATATTTTTATTGAGAAAAATGGAGGCGGAACTCTCAAATTTTTCCACAGATTCTGTTGTATAAAACTGAATTGTGGAATTTTTTGTGCAAAGTTTTTCGTGTTCCGAGTGCCGCAGTAAATAATCTGCCAAACTGTCGGCTACAAGGTTTCCCTGAGTGATAATTTTGATGTTTTCGGGCAAATATTTTCTGATTTTTTCAAGCAAAAGAGGATAATGCGTGCAGCCGAGAATTATTGCATCAATATTTTTATTTTTTGCTAAAATATTGTCAATGTGCTGTTTAACGAAATAATCTGCGCCGTTTTTTAAATGCTCGTTGTTTTCCACAATCGGCACCCACATCGGACAATCCTCAGAAACGACCGTTATTTGCTCAAAAAGTTTTGCAATTTCCATTTCGTACGATTTCGACTGAATTGTGCCGCTTGTACCGAAAATTCCAACTGTTTTTGTTTTGGTAAAATAATCAATTTTTTCAGCCGTTGGGCGAATAATTCCAAGCACTCGGCGGTTTGGTGCAATATTTGGCAAATCAGCCTGTTGAATTGTGCGCAGGGCTTTTGCTGAGGCTGTGTTGCAGGCAATAATTATGATTTGGCAATCGAGTTCAAAAAGTTTTTTGACACATTGCAAAGTGTAGGCATAAACCACCTCAAACGAGCGCGACCCGTATGGCGTGCGCGCATTGTCGCCGAGATAAATATAGTCGTATTGCGGGAGTTTTTCTACAATTTTTTCTAAAATTGTCAGTCCGCCATAGCCAGAGTCAAAAATTCCGATTTTCATTTTTTTAATTTTTCACAGAATTAACGGTTAATATTTTTTTTGAGGTGCTATTAATTTTTAAAATTATCAAGATAATAGAAAAACAATTAAAAAAACAGAATATAAAATAAAGAAACCTGTCATTCCCGCGCAGGCGGGAATCCCATTTGTACAATGAAGCAAGGAGATTCCAGCCTGCGCGGGAATGACACCTGATTTTGATTGTGCAAAGGTAATTAATTTTTTCTGAAATTGTTAAACAAGAGACTGTCTCAAAAGCACGCAGATGACGCAGATTAGACGGATTTACGCAGATTTTTATTAACAATAAATTAGATAAAAAGCAGATAATCAATATTTTAATTATCTGCGTTTATCTATTAAATCAGCGTTATCTGCGTGCTAAAAAACTTTTGAGACAGCCCCTTTTATTAGACTGAATGTTAGTTCTCAATTTCGCGCACCAGAATGAACGGTAAAATTGCTTGTGTGGCAGCAACTAAACGAAATTCCTCTGTTTTGCCCTCTTCGTTGGTAAAGTCGCCGACAATTTCAATACTACCGCGTATGAGTTGCAAATTTACAAGCGCACCCTGCGGAATGCCGTCAAAAAGTTTGTTATTTAAGACTGCTTGTCCGTTGTCGTTGGTTATAATATCTGCATTGCGTACATATTTTTTGTATTCATTACCGTAAATATCCATTCCGTGCCACTCTACGACTACCACTAAACCGTTTTCATTTTTGGGGTCTGCATTCCAACCAAGCACAAAATCTTTGTAGTAACAATAGGGCAACAAATCTTCTGGCGTTGCAATGTTTGGCGATGTAATATTCAGCAGTTCAGGCACATACATTTTAATTGTACCGCTACTTGTTTCGTCATTTGCAGGCGTTTTCATTACTCCGCTCGTTGAATTTTCGTTAAAAAGCGAAAAACTTACTTCATTGCCGAAAAATTGAGTATTTGCGGGCTGCAAAGGTTGCAAATTTTGCGTTAAATCTTTGACATTCATATTATTTACTGCAAAGCCAATATGACGTGTCGGCTGCATATCTTTTAGCAATTCCTGCGTTGCGTCTTGTTTTGCAAACTGCGAAGGCATTTTAAAAAACATTTCTGCTGCATCTATAGAATTTTGCTTTGTAGATAAATAACCTACAATTTCGCCGTCGTGATTAAGTATTTTTGCATAGTTTGTCTGCCCTCTGAAAAGCATTTTTTGCGATACTTCTGTCTGTTTATTATCGTTGTTTGACGATAAGCCGTCTGATTTTTGACAGCCTGCAATAGCCGAAAAGCAAATTGCTGTTACTGATATATAAATAAATTTTTTCATCTGAATAATTTGTTTTAAATGATTAATAATTAATTACTGAATGCCTGTAACTTTTAAGTCCAATTTAGATGCAGACTGCACATTCTGAAGAGTTTGATTTATCATAGCACCATTAATGTAAATAGGTTTAATAAATGGTATGTGTGGAGTAATATTGATGGCTGCACCAGAAATATTTAAAGGGTCTATAATTGCACCAACTCTATCGCCTTCTATAATTAATTCCATCGAAGAATTCCAATTATAATAGCCTCGTTCCCACGTCCACGTCAAATTGTATATCAGTCCATTGTCGCTTTCGTATGGACCAGATACAATATACATATTATATTTATGTTTTGTATCACCTCTATTAGAATGCCAGAATTCTATATAGTCATAAACTTCATTATTGTCACGTATGCTCATTCCTGGCTCATTCCAACTTTGAGGACGTCTGGGGATAGAGGTACAATCATTTACTCCTAATTTAGTGTAAATTTGAGACATATTACTATCATCATAGTCGTTATAATCAAGACATTCATCGTTTATTGTGGTTGTTACAATAACTTTTGAATTTGATTGTACGCCTGCAAAATTAGGATGATTGAATACTCCCCAAAAATTGGTTATTGGGTTATCATCGCTAACTTTTAAATTCTGATAACCTCTGCCTGAATTAACTCTGTAATAATTTCCAACTATGGAAAGATTAAATGGTTTGACAAATTTACCAAAATTATTAGAGTTTCCCCACGTTATCTCAAGATTCATATTACATTTATCTTCAGGAATACAACTTGATATGCCGAATAACAGCACAATTAAAAATACATAATTTTTTGTTTTTTTCATAATAAGAAAGGTTTAAATTGTTAAAAAAATAAAATTAATTAATTTATGAAAAATTTTACGCGCGATTTTTCGCTGCAAAGATATATGTGTTATTTTAATAAATCTACGCGTTTTATACATAAAAAATTCATTATGTACATTCTGCATTGTTTATGTATTTTATACATAATTTTTATGTGTGTTGATATGTTTATTTTTACTATCTTTGCAAAATAAAAATACAATCGCAAATGAAAAAATACTTTTTAATAATTTTCGCTGTTTCTGCATTGTTTTCGTGCAGAAATGATATAATAACCAAAAGCACTCCCGAAAATGTTTTTCTTGCATTTTGGAAAATAATGGACGAAAATTATGTCTATTTTGAAGAAAAAGGCATTGATTGGGACAGCGTTTATAATATTTATTACCCAAAGGCGCAAACTGCCAAAACAGACAGAGATTTATTTAATATTTTTGCAGAAATAGTACCGATGTTTAATGACAGACACGTTTCTCTTTCGGGTTATTTGCCAAACAATTTTTCTAATGGAACTTTCCCCAGTTACTATATATACGATAATTCGAGTTTTGAAATTGAAACACTTTTTGAAACAGATACATTGTTTCAAATGCCCAAAGGCGACGATGTTATAGTACATATACCTGATACGGCTTGTGAAATTTGTGTCAAAGAGGTAATCCTTATGAAATATTTGAACTTTTCAAAAACGCCAATAAAACTTGAGAGTTATCAAAATACAATAAAAAATTATGGAATGATAGTGCCGCGTCATTTTGAGAACTCCAATCTTTATGGAAGTGCTAATGAGCAAATAATGACTGAATGTCTAAATAATTTGAATTACAGCAACGGACTTATAATAAATCTTATTCATAATGAAGGTGGAACAGATTTATGGGGTATATTATCTTTATTTTATTCTGGCGAACGTACAGTTGCGTACGAACTGTTTAAAACAGGCAAAGGACATAATGATTTCAGCGAAAAAATTTATCAAACATTTACAGGCAAAGGGCTTGTGTCAGAAACTGTACCTGTAATTTTACTTACGGGACCAGATACTTTTAGTGCTGCCAATCAATTTGCTTATATAATGAAGGATTTACCAAACTGTATTCTTATTGGAAAAAAAACAGGTGGGGGCGGTGGTGCAATTCGAGAACTGAAATTGCCAAATTCGTGGCAAGTTCATTACCCTTTTGAAAAAGGATTTACTATGCAAGACGAGAATATGGAATATCCGCTTATGCCTGATATTTATGTAAAAAGAGTAAATGCAAATCACGATGTTACAAATGAAAGCGATGTAATACTAAAAGCAATAGAAGTTTTGGACAGCATAAACGGCTTTTAATTTTATTAAAAAAATTGTACCTTTGCAGCAAAAAAACAACATTATGAATGAAATTACTTTTAAGTTAAAAACTGACGAAATACGCCGTATTCGCAGAGATAAAGATTTGTCACAGGACTATATGGCGGAAATTTTGGGACTTTCCCAATCGCAATATTCCCGCTTGGAAAACGGAGAAAGCGCAATTTCTATTGATAAAGTGATAGAAATTGCCCATAAATTAAATGTGCCTTGTGAAGATATTATTGACGGCGATATAAGGCAAATATTTAATAATTGCAGTCAATCGGGTAATAATATTGAAAAGATTGAAACTATCAACAATCATTCAGATTTTGAGCAAGAGAGAAAATCGCTTTTGATGTTTATCGAAAATCTGCAAAAAGACAATGAATTTCTGAAAACGCAAAATGCTGAATTATTGAGCCGTATACAAAAGCCAAACAAATGAAAAAACTAACCTGATTTATACCTGATTTCTCAAACAAAACAACCTGAGTAATAGGAAAATCACACACATACATAACCTGATTACCTAATTAAAAAGGAAAATTAGGTAATCAGGTTTAGAATGGGGGATTTGCAATGTTACTCAGGTTGTTTTGTAAGAAAAATCAGGTTATATAAATTACTGAAAATTAATATAAACAAATGAAAAAAACACTTTTAATAATAATTTCTTTTTGCGCTTTAAATTTATCGGCGCAACCTGTTGATAGTTTAAGAAAATCGCACGACTTTTCTCTCGGCACAGGCTATATGCAGATGATGAGCAGTGCATTTCTGCCTTTTGGTATGCCTGCGGTAAATATTGTTGCTGATTATCAATATTTTAAGCAAAATAAAAAACACAATAAAAATTATTGGGGCTATTGGCTCAAACCGCAGTTTTCATTTCTGCTGACTAACGAGCCGCGCAGTCCGTACTATGAGCAGATTTCACCGAATATTTATCGTGTAGAACTGAAAACAGGCGGTGTTTGGCTGCGCAAAATGCCGATAAAATCGGAGAAGTTTCGGCTTTTTGTCGGCGCAGGAGTTTCGTTGAATACGGAGTTTAATTTTGCATTGCAAGCGAGCAAACTCTATTATTACTACATTCCTGATTTGAATTGGTATTTTTCGCCCGATTTTGCTCTCAAAGCCGAGTATAATTTCAAAAAAGTGCAGTTAAAGGGCGAAATTTCGCTGCCTGTGGCAATGGTCGGCAATTACATTGACCAATTTCATTATGTTCCTGTAAATATTGACACTTGCAGCATTGTAAAATACAAACTTACGCCTAACACATTTGTTTTTTGCAACAAAATTTTTCAGCCGAGTTTGTCCCTTGCTGCAAAATTTCCGCTAAATAAAAACCAAAATGACAAGAAAAAATGGTTTTTCCTTGTCAAATATGTTTTTGAATCGCTTGACGTAAATCTCAAAAATTTCGCAGAAAGAAAAGAGCAGCACGATATTAAAATCGGGTTTGTGTGCGAAATGTAATTTTTGTTGTCAATTTTTAGATGTCCCCCTATTATTATTTGAAATTTTTTTTGTAATTTTGCCCCCTAATTAAAATAAGCAAAATCATCATATTAACATATTATACATTAACACATTAGTATTATTATATGGCAAATATTTATGGGCATATTTCGCAAATTATCGGTCCTGTGGTCGATGTTTTTTTTGAGTTGAACGAAAAAAATGGATTTAAACTGCCTGCAATTCACGATGCTTTGGCGGTGGAACGCGAAAATGGAGGCGAACTTATCGTTGAAGTGCAGCAGCATATTGGAGAAAATACTGTGCGCGCCGTTGCAATGGACGCAACAGACGGCTTGCGCAGAGGACTAAAAGTTAGAGCGTTGGGAACGCCGATTATGATGCCTGCGGGCAATCAAATTAAAGGGCGTTTGCTCAATGTTGTCGGCGCGCCTATTGACGGAATGGAGCAACTTGACAACTCAAATTCGTACCCAATTCACCGCGACCCGCCAAAATTCGATGAATTGACAACTTCTGACGAAATTCTTTTTACAGGAATTAAGGTAATTGACCTGCTGCAACCTTTCCCCAAAGGCGGAAAAATCGGTCTTTTCGGCGGTGCTGGTGTTGGTAAAACCGTGATTATTATGGAGTTAATCAACAATATTGCCAAAGGACACAGCGGTTTTTCGGTGTTTGCAGGCGTGGGCGAGCGTACCCGCGAAGGAAACGACCTTTTGCGCGAAATGATTGAATCGGGCGTAATAAAATATGGTGAAGAATTTACAAAAGCGATGGAAGAGGGCGATTGGGATTTGTCTAAAATAGATAAAGATGAACTTGCAAAATCGCAGGCAACGCTTGTTTTCGGACAGATGAACGAGCCTCCTGGAGCGCGTTCTTCGGTGGCTTTGTCAGGTTTGACAGTGGCGGAAAGTTTTCGCGATGAAGGCAGCGGCGGCAAAGATATTCTGTTTTTTATCGACAATATCTTCCGTTTCACGCAGGCAGGGTCGGAAGTTTCGGCTTTGCTCGGACGAATGCCGTCAGCCGTTGGTTATCAGCCTACTTTGGCAACGGAAATGGGGCAGATGCAGGAACGCATTGCCTCGACAAAAAAAGGCTCTATCACTTCCGTACAGGCGGTTTATGTGCCTGCTGACGACCTCACAGACCCCGCACCAGCAACGACTTTTTCGCACCTTGACGCAAAAACTGTGTTGAGCCGTAAAATTGCCGAACTCGGTATTTTTCCTGCGGTAGACCCGCTTGACAGCACTTCGCGCATTCTTTCGCCGAATATTGTCGGCGAAGAGCATTACACAACGGCGCAGAGCGTAGTGCAGATTTTGCAGCGCAACAAAGAATTGCAGGACATCATTGCCATTCTCGGTATGGACGAACTCTCTGACGAGGACAAATTGACCGTTACCCGCGCCCGCAAAATTCAGCGTTTTTTGTCGCAGCCCTTTTATATGGCGGCGCAATTTACAGGTGTTCCGGGCGTAATGGTTTCGATAGAGGACACCATTAAAGGCTTCAAAATGATACTCAACGGCGAACTTGACGAAATACCCGAATCCGCTTTTCTTAATGTTGGCACAATAGAAGAGGCAATAGAAAAAGGAAAAAAATTGTTGGAAAAAGCAAAGTAAAAATTATGGAATTGCAACTCGCCAAAATAGAAGATTTGAATATTATTGAAAAAATATTCAAAAATGTTATTCAAAATCTGACTGATAATAATATTTTTCAATGGGACGAAATCTACCCGAATGCTACTATTTTGGAAATCGACATTTTAAAAAATCAATTGTACAAAATAATTTTTGAAAATAATATTATTTCTGCATTTGTTTTAAATAAAGAGTTTGACAAAGAATATGGCAACGGCAAATGGAATTATTGCGGCGAAAATTTCATTATTTTACACAGATTATGCGTAGATACTGCGTATCAAAACAAAGGTTACGGCGAAAAAACAATGCTTTTAATAGAAGATTATTTGAAAAATAACGGTATTCAAGCAATACGTTTAGACGTTTTTCCGCAAAATAATTATGCTATGAAATTATATAACAAACTCGGCTATCGAAAAACGGGCGAAGCGCACTGGCGAAAAGGGCTATTTTATTTATTTGAAAAAATAATATATTAAAAAATATGATAAAATCTGATGAGATAAAAAAACTTTTTGAGCAATTTGAAGCCGCATCTGCTGAAATCGAAGACATAGAATGTTGGTCTGCTCGTGAATTGCAAATATTGCTTGATTATTCGCAATGGCGCAGATTTGTTAATGCAATAGATAAAGCCAAAGAAGCGTGTCAAAATGCAGGTATAAACGTTCAGGAACATTTTGCCGACATCGGCAAAATGATAACTTTAGGTAAAGGTGCGGAAAGAGAAGTAGATGACATACTTTTAACTCGTTATGCCTGCTATCTTGTGGCGCAAAACGGTGATAGTAGAAAACCCGCAATTGCTTTTGCACAAAGTTATTTTGCTGTGCAAACACGCCGTGCGGAAATTATCGAACAGCGCGTTTTAGAATATGAGAGAGTTGAGGCGCGGGCAAAACTGCGTGAAACGGAAAAGCGGCTTTCAGGAGTGTTATATGAACGCGGAGTTGATGATAAGGGTTTTGCAATTATTCGTTCCAAAGGCGACCAAGCACTTTTTCGGCTTGATACAGCGCAACTTAAACGTAAAATGAATGTTCCGCAGAGCCGCCCAGTTGCTGATTTTTTGCCGACTGTAAGTATTAAAGCAAAAGATTTTGCTGCTGCAATGACTGCCGAAAATGTACAGATAAAGGACTTGAAAGGCGTGCCTGCCATTGAAAAAGAACACGTTGAAAATAATCTCGGTGTGCGCAAAATAATGATTGAACGCGGATTAGTTCCAGAAAATTTGCCGCCTGCCGAAGATGTGCAAAAAATAGAAAGACGCTTGAAATCAGAAAAAAAGAAGTTATTAGATAATAAAAATTAGTGTAGTGGCAAACAAAAATTATAAACAGATGAAATTAGAAATCATAACACCCGAAAAGACGGTTTTTAGAGGCAATATAAAAAGCGTAACTTTGCCCGGTACATTGGGGCTTTTTGAAGTGCTTGAAAATCACGCACCATTGATTTCTTCATTGAAAGAAGGAACGGTGAAAATAGTAAAAGCAAACGGCGAAGAAAAAACCGTTGAAATTCTCGACGGCTTTGCCGAAGTGAGCAACAACGAAATAAATGTTTGTGTAGAAGGAACAAAAGAAATATAATTAATTTACAATTTACGATTTTAGATTTACGATTGAATCTGAAATCTAAAATTGTAAATTGCAATTCGTAAATCAAAAATCGTAAATCATAAATTTAATTGATGCAAAAGAGAATTATCATAGAAATTTGTATTTGCTTGCTGGCATTGCAGTTGGCAGCCTATTTTGTGTTTAATTTGTTTTATGCAAATACAGCATTTCCGCTTGTGTTTTTGGCTGTTCCGATGTTTTTTCTGCTTGACGGAATTGTTTTAGCGCGTTTTGCAAAAAAACACCAAGAAACGCCGCCAACGCCCGCTAAATTGCTGTCAGTCAAAATGATAAAACTTTTCGGCGTAATAATTGTTTTTATTATTGGAATAATTTTATACCGAGATTTTATACTGTTTTTTGGTACAAGTTTAATGGTTTTTTACCTGTTTTATTTACTTTATGAAACAATAATTTTATTGAAATTAGATAAAAAATGAAATATTTTAAACATATAATTTTAATATTTTTTGTGTTGTTTTCGGCAACTGTTTTCGCTGAAAATGACACTGTTCAGACTGCTGAAAATCAGGAGTTTAATATAAAAGAAATGATTTTCGAGCATATTGGCGATGCTTATGAATGGCATCTGTTGGGACACACTGCTATTCCGTTGCCGATTATCGTGAGGAGCAGCAATACAGGTTGGCACGTTTTTTCGGCGGCGCGTTTGGAACACGGCGAAACTTACAACGGTTTTGTATTCTCCGTTTCTGAAAATCATAAGGGAAAAGTGGTGGAAATCAACGCACAGGGCGAAGAAATTCGTCCGCTTGATTTGTCGCTGACAAAAAATGTGATTTCTATTTTTATGACTTGCGCCATTTTGCTAACTATCTTTCTGACAATGGCTTACAAATACAAAAAAGAGCCGATACGTAGCCGCAGAGGTTTTCTCGGCACAATAGAAATGCTGACAATGTCAATTTACGAAGACGTGATAAAACCCTGCGTGGGACACGATTACAAGCGTTTTGCGCCCTATTTGCTCACTGTTTTCTTTTTCATTTTCACAAGCAATTTGATGGGCTTAATTCCGTTTTTTCCATTCGGTGCAAATGTTACGGGCAATATCGCGGTAACTTTTGTGTTGGCAATGTTCACGTTTGTAATCACAAATGTTTTCGGCAACAAACATTATTGGAAAGAGGTTTTTAACCCAGATGTGCCGATTTTTCTCAAAGCAATTCCGATAATGCCTTTGGTGGAATTTTTGGGGCTTTTCACAAAGCCGCTCGCGCTGATGATTCGTCTATTTGCAAATATGATGTCGGGACATATGGTGGTGCTGGTTTTTGTGGGTCTGATATTCATTTTTAATATAATGATGGGGGCAGTAACAGCATCGTTAGTGTCAGTTGTTTCTGTGGCGTTTTCAATTTTTATGATTGCGCTCGATGTGCTGATTTCCTTTATTCAGGCGTATGTTTTCACTATTTTGTCAAGTATTTTTATCGGAATGGCAAGGGCGGAACATCATTAAAAATTGAGAATTAAGAATTAAAAAATTTATAAATATATTAATTTAAAAAATTAAAAAACTATGTTATTAAGCATTTTATTACAGGCGGCAGCAGGCGCATCTTTGGCGAAACTCGGTGCTGCACTTGGAGCGGGAATTGCCGCAATCGGCGCAGGTCTCGGTATTGGAAAAATCGGCGGACAGGCAATGGACGCTATCGCACGGCAACCCGAAGCCGCTTCGGACATTCGCTCGAATATGATTGTCATTGCCGCGCTTATTGAAGGCGTAGCGTTGATTGCGCTTATTGTTTGTATTTTGGCTATTTTCATTTAAGTAAGTTGCTGATATGGAATTATTTACGCCCGAAATAGGACTTATATTTTGGATGTTTGTTTCGTTTGCGGTTGTCTTTTTTCTGTTGGCAAAATTCGGTTTTCCCATTATTTTAAAAATGGTGGAAAAACGCAGCGATTTTATTGACAATTCGATAAAATCAGCCAAAGAGGCAAACGAGCGGCTCGCAGGCATCAAAGAGGAGGCAGAAAAACTCCTCTCTGATGCGCGTGTCGAGCAACTTCGCATTCTCAACGAGGCTGGGCAAATTCGCAATAAAATGGTGGAAGATGCCAAAACGCAGGCAAAAAATGAGGCTGTTCTTTTGATTGAAAAAGCAACCGCTGACATTGTAAAGGCAAAAGAAGACGCGCTCGCTGAAATTCGCGGCGAAGTTGCTGTTTTGTCTATTGAAATTGCAGAAAAAGTGCTGCGTCAAGAACTCGAAAACAAAACGCAACAAACCGATATAATTAATCGGCTGTTGGACGAAATGTATGTTTAAAAAATTAATTTAAAATTTCAGATTTCAAAATTTGAAACCTTAGTAATGCCAAATAAATAACATATAATACTTTATAACACAGAGTTCACAGAGAATACACAGAGAACCACAGAGAAAAATTTATTTTTTCTTCCTCTGTGAACTAAAAAAAGAGAAGAAAAGATAAAATGAGAAAAAACACAAGAACACAGAGTTTTTTCTGCGAAAAAAATATATAAATATCTCTGTGTAACTCTGTGCATTCTCTGTGGACTCTGTGTTATAAAAACAACTTCCGAAGGAATTTAATTATTTTTTTCGCGTTCTTGAAATTGAAATTTGAAATTTGAAATCTTGAAATTGTTATGAATGAAGGACTTATAGCCGCCAGATATGCAAAGGCATTGTTTGAGTTTGCCCAAAAAGAACGGCAACCCGACAATGTATATCAGGAGGCGGAGAATGTTTTGAATGTGTTTGCTGCAACAAAACCGTTGCAGCAGGCATTTACAAACCCGTCTGTGAGCCGCGCCGAAAAGCAAAAACTGCTTGTAACCTGCGCTGGCGCACAGCCTAGTAAGGTTTTTGCGCGTTTTGTAGAGTTGATTTTAGATAAAAAACGCGAAAATCAGTTTCGTGTTATTATGCTGAAATTCACCGACTTATACCGCGAAAAATTCAATATTCGCTGCGCACAACTGACCACCGCTGCCAAAATTGACAGTGCAATCGAAAATCGCATTACTGCGTTGCTGCAAAACAGGCTCGGCGGCACAATAAAAGTGCAGCAAAACATTGATAAAAACCTTATCGGCGGTTTTGTGCTTGACGTAGATTCAAACCGTTGGGACGCGAGCGTGAGCGGGCAGTTGCGAAAAATCAAAAAGGAACTTTTAGCAAAGAAATAATATTGAATTAGGCACTTAAATAAGCCATAAAAAAAGAGGTGTCATTGCGGGCTTGACCCGCAATCGCCTGAAACAGTAATAAAAAACGATTGCTGGTCAAGCCCGCAATGACACGAGATTTTTATTGTTATTGAAATCTTTGAAATTAGAAATTATGGAAATTCCAATACAGGACAGCATTTGCGTAGATGCCTCAACATCGGGCAACCCCGGACCGACCGAATATCGCGGAGTTGATTTTCGGACAGGGAAAGTTTTGTTTAACTACAAACTCGGTGTGGCGACAAACAATATCGGCGAATTTTTGGCGATAGTTCACGCTTTGGCGTTGTGCAAGCAGCAAAATCTCTCTGTATCAGTTATTTACAGCGACAGCGTAAGTGCGATTGCGTGGGTGCGCAACAAAAAAGCCAAAACGCAATTTGACCGTAACGAAAAAACCGAAAAGGTTTATGACCTGATTTTCAGAGCGGAACAATGGCTGAAAACCAACACAACAGACATCTCCATTCTAAAATGGGACACTGAAAATTGGGGTGAAATCCCTGCGGACTACGGGAGAAAATGATTGTAAATTTTAAAAATATGACAAATTATCAAAAAGACATAGAAATTTTAAAATTAGAACTTCCAAAACTTTCCAAATTTTGGGACGGAAAAACCTGCGTTCTCGAACTCAAAGAGGCAGATTATAATTGGCGGCAAATGGAATGGTGGGCATTTTATTTTGAGTGGAAAGTTAAAAGTATTTTGACTGATAAATTTACGGCAGGCGATAGATTTAACAATGTTACATTTGATTTGAAGGGCGCAATAAATTGGGACTTGAAGGCAAAAGCGATAAAATCTGACGACCATAAAGTAATATTAAACGACAAATCGGCAATGGAACAATCTATTGAAAATCACGGTTTTCACGGTGAAATTATTGCTCTTTGCGATGTAGAATATAATGACCACGACCGCAGTTTTCAAAAATGGCATACCGAATTAAAGGGCGGAAAATCAATTTATGAAATAGAGCGAGAGGCGAGAACTTCAATTTCTCGTTACCGCAAAACCAAAGCAGAATTAACAGAAATAGTTTTGTTGATTTTGAAAAAAGAAGATTTAGACTTGTTGGCAACAATGAAACAAGGCAGAAATTCTAACGGAAAACCTCGCCCCGAAAAGTATATGCTTGATTTAGAAATGATTGGCGAATTTGAAAATTACATTTTGAAAATATAATGTTTTACAACGAAGATTGCATTTTAGGTGCAAAAAAATATTTAAAAGATAATTCTGTCGATTTGATAATTTCAGACCCGCCGTATGGAATTGGCGGCGACAAATTGGACAAGCATTACAATCGCGATGAAAGTAATGTGATTGATGGTTATGTGGAAGTGACTGAAAATGAGTACCCTGAATTTACAATGCAATGGATTAAAGAGGCAGAAAGAGTATTAAAACCAAGCGGCAGCATTTATATTGTATCAGGTTATTCAAATCTTCGCCATATTCTTAACGCATTGGCAAACACAAAGTTACAGGGAAAAAATCATATTATTTGGAAATATAATTTTGGAGTTTATACAAGCAAAAAATACATTTCTTCGCATTATCATATTTTGTATTATGTGAAACCGCCTTGCAATCAGGCAACTTTTAACACCAATGCTTTTTTTGCCGACAGCGAAAAAGCAGAAAATGGCGGAAGTGCAAATTATCTTGACAGAGAAGACGTTTGGATTATCAACCGCGAGTACAAACCAAATCAGATTAAGAACAAAAATGAGTTGCCAAAAACGCTTTTGACAAAAATGATTTTATATTCGAGCAACCCTAATGATATAGTTTGCGATTTATTTTTAGGCAGTTTTTCGACTGCAAAAGTTGCAATAGGTTTAGGCAGAAAATCTTGCGGTTTTGAAATCAATAAAAATGCTTTTGATTATCAAATGCAGGAAATGGAAAAAATAAAATCAGGAGAAATGCTTTCTGAATTAAGGCAAGTGCCTGAAAATAAATTAATTAACAAAGGTAAGCCTTTGTCGAAAGAGGAAATTGAAATCATAAAAAATAAATTTACACATTATTTTCGTAAAGGTTATACAAAAAAACGTACAATAGAAACTTTGTCAAAAGAACAGGGAAGGGGTTATTTTTCAATATTAAATATCGTTGATAAACAGGAATTTAAACATAATAAAATAGCGGAACGTTCATTATTTTAAATCGTAAATTATTAAATTGTAAATCATAAATATATGTCAGAAAAAATAAAAGTTAGTGAAGTTTCAGAAGTGCTTTTAAGGCAACTTGAAGGAATGAGTACAAGCGTGCAGTATGACGAAATCGGCACTGTACTCGAAGTAGGAGACGGCGTGGCGCGCATCTACGGACTGAACAACGCTGAGGCAAACGAACTCCTTGAATTTGAAAACGGCATCAAAGCCATTGTTATGAATCTTGAAGAAGACAATGTTGGTGCGGTGTTGCTCGGCTCTTCGAGCGAAGTCAAAGAAGGCTTTACCGTGAAACGCACGCGCGAAGTGGTAAATATCGGTGTGAGCGAACAGATGCTTGGGCGTGTGATTAATCCGCTCGGCGAGCCGCTTGACGGCGGCAGCGCAATCGGCGGCGAAAAAATTGAAATGCCGCTCGAACGTAAAGCACCGGGCGTAATTTTCCGCCAGCCTGTTACCGAGCCGCTGCAAACGGGCTTGAAAGCCATTGATGCAATGATACCAATCGGGCGCGGGCAACGCGAACTTATCATCGGCGACCGCCAAACAGGCAAAACCACTATCGCCATTGACACGATTATCAACCAGCGCGCCAATTATGAGGCGGGTGACCCTGTTTATTGCATATACGTTGCCTGCGGACAAAAAGGCTCAACTGTTGCCTCGATTGTGAATACGCTGCGCGAACACGGCGCAATGGACTACACGATTGTAGTAATGGCAACCGCCTCCGACCCCGCAGCAATGCAGTATTTCGCGCCGTTTGCAGGTGCTGCTATCGGCGAATATTTCCGCGACACTGGTCGCCACGCGCTCGTGGTGTATGACGATTTGTCGAAACAGGCTGTTGCCTACCGCGAAGTTTCGTTGATTTTGCGTCGTCCTTCTGGGCGCGAAGCCTACCCTGGCGATGTATTTTATCTGCATTCGCGGCTTTTGGAACGCGCAGCAAAAATCATTAAACGCCAAGAAGTTGCGGAGAAAATGAACGATTTACCCGAAAGCCTGAAAAGCAAAGTCAAAGGCGGCGGCTCGCTTACCGCTTTGCCCATTATCGAAACGCAGGCGGGAGATGTGTCGGCGTATATTCCTACAAATGTGATTTCTATTACAGACGGACAGATTTTCCTTGACACAAACCTTTTCAATCAGGGCAATCGCCCTGCGATTGACGTGGGAATTTCGGTGTCGCGCGTGGGAGGCTCGGCGCAGATTAAGGCAATGAAAAAAGTGGCGGGAACACTCAAAATTGACCAAGCGCAATACCGTGAGTTAGAGGCATTTACGCAATTCGGCAGCGATATGGACGCTGTTACTGCACGAACTATTGACAAAGGGCGCAAAAACACGAAACTGCTTGTGCAGGCGTTGCACGCTCCGATGACGGTAGAAAACCAAATTGCTGTGCTGTATTGCGGCACAAACGGTTTGTTGCGGGCATTGCCGTTGGAAAAAGTCGCCGATTTCGAGCGCGAATTTCTCAATATTTTGGAACTCAAACACAAAAACGATGTTTTAGATATTTTGAAAAAAGGCGTTATTGACGACAGCATAACCGAAATTCTAAAAGAAACGGCTGCGGAAATTATTGATGCAATGAAATAAAAAAATACATTTATGGAAAACTTTAATTATCAAGACAAACACATTTTATTTGTCTGTACGGGCAACACCTGCCGCAGTGCAATGGCAGAGGCTTTTCTCAAAGATGCTTTGAAGCAGGAAGATATTCCAGAGTTAAAAGGGATTAAAGTCGTGTCTTGCGGCACAGACGCGGAGTATGGATGCTGTCCTTCAATATTTGCGATTGACGCTATGGCAGAGGCAGATATTGACATACGCAAGCATAGAAGTCAGCCGTTTTCAGAGGATTTAGTTAAAAATTCACTGGCAATTTTTGCATTAGACCAAGTGCATTTATCAAAAATAGAAAATCGGTACGGTGCTGTTATGCCAGAAGACAGTTATTTGATAACTCATTGGAAAACAATTAATCCGCATCACGGCATATCTGACCCTTGGGGCAAAACATTTCAATTTTATCAGGAATGTCGAAACAAAATTGCCGATACAATACCGTCAATTTTATTCTTTTTGAGAATGAAATTTTTGCTTAAAGAAACCGAATTGAACACCGAAAACTCTCAATTTTATAAACCTTATTGCAAAAAAGTGCCTCTTATTTGAGAAAACAAATATTGTCAAATATATTTGCAGAATAAATAAAATTAACTACATTTGTACAATTTTTTAACTCAAAAAATTAAATGATTAACAAATAAATACAAAATATGAAAACAAAATATCAAATAATTATATTGTTGTCAGTGTTTTCACTGCTTTGGGCTTGTGTAGTTGGTTTATCAAATTCATTTTGGGGATTTGGAAGTGCTGTAAAAACATTTTTTATTTTTCTCCTTGTTGAAACTTTCCTAACCATATCGGTTTTTGGAGCCAAGTCAATGAATAAATTTCAATTCTTTATGATATTGATGGCGTTATCCATAATTCCAATTTATACATTTTTCAAATACGATTACCAGACTGCTGTTGTCGTTGCCATTTATTGTGTTACACCGTTCATATTAATGCTCGTAGATAAACTCCTGCCTAATGACCCAAACGAACAAGCCCGTAATACGAAAAGAGAAAATGAGGAAAACTATAGAGAATATGAGTATTTTATATCATTTGCTCCAGAAGACAGAGATATTGCAAAAAAAATCGCCGAATGTTTAGAGGCTCAAGGAGAGCGTTGCTTGATTTCACCGCACGCGGAGTCTCCTCATTTTATATCTGCAGTAAGAGGTCCCAAGATAAATAGAGATGAAGAAAAATTGCTAAGAAAAGAAATTGCAATAAATCTAAAAAAATGCAGGTATTTTCTCTTTGTCAGTTCGGCTTGGAAGTTAAGCAAAGGAACAGGGGGATACGCCAAAGCGATTCATAGTATTCCCGTCAACGCCTCAAGTCTAAACCATGTAGAAATGTCGATATGGACAAAAAGATATGTTTGTACAATTTATATCGCCCGCGTTGCTAAATCTGGAGAGTCTTATAGACTTGAACTACATACATGGGAACCCGCTTATCTTACAATTGGTTATGTTGATGAAGATGCCGTTGCTTTCAACGAACAGAAAGAGGCACTCAAAACACAATTAGAGAAATTGTTAAGCAATGGAGTAAAAGACACAACTGATGTACATTTTATGATGGCAGCAAAAAAAGAAACCAAGCAGGGAATATATGCAGATGTGGATGTTTATGCTTATAGTAAAGAATTTGAGAAATTAGTTGCTGATGAAGTGCGGGCGGAATTAGGAAAGGCAAATACGCGAAAAAGTTCTCCACATACTTTGGCTTGTGGTGCGAAATTGGAAATAGAACTTCTTTCCCCTAACATTACGATTGAGGATAATCGAAAAAAATTCGTCTGGGAAGACGAATATTGTAAAGCAATGTTTCAAATTTACGTTCCAGATAATTATCATAAAGAACAAATTGCATTGAAAGCCTTTATTTTTGCTGACGATGTTCTAATAGAGCAAATTTCGTCTGCCGTTGATATTAAAAAATTGGATAGCAACCGCAAAATACTTGATGGCATTACAGGGCGAATTAAAAAATTATTTGTGTCATACGCCAGTGAAGATAGGGATAAAGTAATGGATTGTGTGAAAACAATCAAATCTGTTTCTCCGCAAATGGAGGTTATTATTGATGAAGATAGTATTACACAAGAAAAACTTTGTTGGAATCATAAATTGGAGGGAAAAATTACATCTTCAGACGTTTTTTATCTGTATTGGTCTCGATATGCGAGCATCTCGGATTTGGTGCGGGAGGAATATAGATACGCGATAAAAAAAGGTGGGGCGGAATTCATTGTCATACACATATTAGAATCAACAGAAACACCACCTCCGCTTCCTGATGAATTGTCGGGTTGCAAGCATAATACCGAGCATTTGATGTTGAGAGAAATCAGTACCTTGGAAATAGAAAACTATAATTACACAATTAAACTTCATAAATATAATGATATGAAAATAGAAATGGCTCCCCTGCCTAAAGCAGTGTTTATTCTGTTTCTAAGACATGAGGAAGGCATTATTCTCAAGGAAATAAGTGATTATAAAGATGAATTAACAGCAATATACCAGGTCATCAACAATAGAACAACTGATGAGCAGGAAAATATTCTCAATAATAAAACAAATGAAAAGCAGGAAAAAAATATAAACAAGAGTATTGAAAAAATATGCAAACAGGAGTCATTAAATGAGATGATTACCAGAATCAAGGAAGCATTTAATGACCCAAAAATAAGAACTGTTGCTGACAACTACTTTATTACAGGAGACGAAAGAGGGGGAGTTAGAAAAATTAAACTTGACAGGAAACTTGTTGTGTTGCCTGAAAAGTTTAATCGCATACAAAAAGCAAATAAATGTTAAAATTAAAAAACAAGGTTGTTGAAATTTGGATTGTGTTTTGAAAAGACGTAATTTTGAGGCGATATTAAACAAATTAATTTATTAACCGCCCCGCAAGAGGCATAAATCAAATTTATTATGAAAAAGAAAATATTACTTTTTATTACAGTGCTTTTAGCACTAAACTCGAATGCACAAACGTGGAATCTTGGTGCAAATGTAACGGCTACACTAACAGAATCTACGCTCACAATTAGCGGTACAGGTCCAATGTACAGTTTTTGGGACAATCCGCCTTTTGCATCTATGTATGAAGGGCGCGCAGATATTGAAACTATAATTATAGAAGATGGCGTAACTTCTATTGGAGATTATGTATTTTGTAGGTTTAGCAACTTAACGTATGTATCTATTCCTGGCAGTGTAAAAACTATTGGCTTTAATGCTTTTTATTTATGTACTGGGCTTACGTCTATTGTACTGCCTGAAGGGTTAGAAGTAATTGTTGGGCATGCCTTTTGGGGTTGTAGCGGACTTGTTTCTGTAATATTTCCAAGTACTTTAACACAAATAGGCGTAGATGCTTTTTATATTTGCCATAGTTTAATTTCTGTAATAATTCCCGAAAATGTAACATATATTGGCAATGGCGCTTTTAAGAGTTGCAGTAATTTAACTTCTGTTGTTATTTTAGGAGACGAGACATTTATTGACGCTAATGCTTTTCTATCAACGCCGTGGTTAAATAACCAACCAAATGGTGTTATATATGTAGGGAAAATGCTTTATATATACAAAGGAGAAATGCCTGAAAATACTACTATTGATATTTTAGATGGAACCATTCGAATTTGCGATTATGCTTTATCTGGGTTTACAGGACTTGTTTCTATAAATATTCCTGCAAGTCTTCATGATTTTCGATATTTTGATTTTCAATCCTGTCCAAATCTTACAGCAATGAATGTTGATATTGATAATCCTAATTATAGTTCAATAGACGGTGTGCTATACACTAAAAATCAAGAAACATTAATTTTTTGTCCAAGAGGAAAATCTGGCACACTAATTATTCCTGAAAATGTTACATCTATTGCTTATTGTGCTGTTCAGTCTTGCAATAATTTATCTTCTGTTGTTATTTCTGACAATGTAACATTTATTGATGCTTATGCTTTTAATAGTTGTATTAATTTATCTTCTGTTGTTATTTCCGGAGACGAAACGTTTATTGATTCTTACGCTTTTTATAATTGTAGCACTTTGACTTCTGTTGTTATTTCTGAAAATTTATCATCTATTGGCTCTGATGCCTTTCTATCAACGCCATGGTTAGATAATCAACCAGATGGCGTCATATATATTGGCAAAGTGCTTTATGGGTACAATGGAGAAATGCCTGCTAATACGGCTATTGACATTTTAGATGGCACTGTAAATATTTGCCCTTATGTTTTATCTGGGTTTACAGGACTTGTTTCTATAAATATTCCTGCAAGTCTTTATGATTTTCGATATTATGATTTTGGCTCTTGTCCAAATCTCTCAGCAATGAATGTTGATATTGATAATCCTGATTATAGTTCAATAGAAGGTGTGCTGTATACTAAAAATCAAGAAAGATTAATTTTTTGTCCAAGAGGAAAATTAGGCACACTAACTATTCCTGAAAATGTAATAGTTATCGGAAATGGTGCTTTTCAGCATTGCAGCAATTTATCTCATGTTGTTATTTCTGAAAATGTAACATTTATTGAAGATGGTGCTTTTATGTTTTGCAGTAATTTATCTTCTATCACAAACCGTAGCATTATTCCACAAACAATGAGCAATAATATTTTTTGGTCTATAGATGATATTGAGACAGATACATTATATGTGTTAAATTATTCGCTTGATTTATACAGAGCAGCCGATATTTGGAAAGATTTTGGAACAATACTTCCGTTAGAAGGTTATTATGCTGTAATCTTTAATATAAATGGCGAAATAGCCATAACTCAAACAGTTGTGGATGGTAATAAAGCAACAGAACCAGAAATGCCTCAAAAAGATGGCTATATATTTAAAGGTTGGTATAATGGCGAAATTCTATGGGATTTTAATAATGCAGTAAACAACGATATTACTTTGACCGCACACTTTGAGGAAATACCTAATAATATAAACAATGTTTCAGAGAACTTACCTACATCTTCTATTTATGGCTATTACAATATGATTGGGCAAAAACTGCCAAAAGAACCAGATAACGGTATGTATATTATCTTGTATAATAACGGCAAAGCGGTAAAAAAACTAAAATAGAAAAAAAGTTGAAACAAAATTGTTTCGTAGCATCTGACTGTGTAGCAAAGACAGTCTCTAACAGGTTTATAACTCCTACTATAGTTGTAAAAATCTAAAATTAAACGTTAAAAAAATCAATAATAAACAATTTAATATCTAAACATTATGAAAAAAATATTATTACTCTGCGTTTGTTTGGTATTTTCGCTCAACATATTTGGGCAAAGCGGAAAATATGAAAAACTCTCGTGGAAATTAGAGAATGGGACATTGACAATTAGTGGAAAAAAAGATATGCAAAACAGTTTTTGCAAAGTTAATTATTGTAGTGCCCCTTGGTATAAGTATCGCGAAAATATTATCCAAGTTTATATAAAAGATAAGGTAACAAGCATCGGCAACAATGCTTTTTATGGTTGTAAAAATCTCACGTCTGTAACAATTCCTAATTCTGTTACAAGTATTGGGGAAGGGGCTTTTTATGGTTGTAAAAATCTCACTTCTGTAACTATTCCAAATTCTGTGATATATATTAGTAGTAGTGCTTTTTATGATTGTAGCAAACTTATCTCTGTATCTATAGGTAATTCTGTGAAAAGTATTGGATACCGTGCTTTTTATAATTGCAGCAAAGTTACTTCAATAATTATTTCTAATTCAGTAACAAGCATTGAAATGGAATCTTTTGCTGGTTGCAGTAGTCTTACTTCAATAATCATTGGTAGTTCTGTTACAAATATTGGGGACAGAGTCTTTGAAGATTGTAGTAGCCTAATTGAAATAGATGTAGATAGTGCTAATTCTAATTATACATCAAAAAAAGGAGTATTATATAACAAAAACAAAGACTTAATTCAATATCCGACAGGCAAATTGAGATTTGATAGAGGCGTAGGTGGTATGTTAGCAAAGAATGTTGTATGGAATTTTTCGAATGGTGTTTTGACAATCCGTGGCGATGGAACAATTTCTGATTATTCATTGGGTAAATGCCCATGGTATGGTAGGAAAGAAAGTATCAAAAGCGTAATTATTGAAGAAGGAATTAAAAATATAGGAAGCCATTTCTTTTCCCAGTGTAACAATATAACTTCTGTCAGTATTCCTAATTCGGTAATAACTATTGGAGATTATGCTTTTAATGGTTGTAATAGTCTTATTTTAATGGACATTCCAAATTCTGTAAAAAGCATTGGAAATAATGCTTTTTCAGAATGCAGTAATCTTATGCTTGTGACTATCCCAAACTCTGTTAAAAGTATTGGCAATGAGGCTTTTGACGGCTGTAGTAGTTTATATTCAATAAACATTCCTCCATCTGTAACAAGTATTGGCGATGGTGCCTTTAAAGGTTGCGGTATTAATTCGATAATTATTCCACCTTCTGTTACAAGCATTAGAGATTATGCTTTTTATGATTGTAGAAGTCTTACTTCAATAACAATTCCAAATTCTATTAAAAGTATCGGAGATATGGCTTTTGACGGTTGCAGTAGTCTTACTTCGATAACTATTCCTAATTCTGTAACAAGTATTGGAGAACACGTTTTTGGGTATTGCAGTAGTTTAGATTCAATAACCATTCCAACATCAGTTATAAACATTGGTGATGAGGCTTTTAATGGCTGCAGTAGTCTTACTTCAATAACTATTCCTAATTCTGTTACTACTATTGGAAAATCTGCTTTTGGTGGATGCAAAAAACTTACTTCTATAACAATTCCTAATTCTGTCACAAGTATTGGAGAAAGAGTTTTTAGGGATTGCAGTAGTTTAGATTCAATAACAATTCCAATATCAGTTACAAGCATTGGAGATTATGCTTTTAATGGTTGCTATGGTCTTACTTCAATAACTATTCCTAATTCTGTTACAACTATTGGAGAATCTGCTTTCGGTGGATGCAAAAAACTTACTTCGGTTACTATTTCCAATTCGGTTACTATTATCGGGAATGAGGCTTTTGAGGGTTGTGCTAATCTTATTTATATAGATGTAGATAATGCTAATACTAATTATGTATCAGAACGAGGAGTGCTATACAACATAAATAAAACAAGATTAATTAAATATCCAGCAAAAAAAACTGAAAATACATTTTCAGTACCTAAATCTGTAATAAATATTGAAAATGATGCTTTTCAATGGTGTAGTAACCTTACTTCAATAATCATTTTTAATACGGTAAAAAGTATTGGAAAGAGTGCTTTTGAAGGTTGTAGCAAACTTGTTTCTGTAATAATTCCCAATTCTGTTACATATATTGGCAATCGTGCTTTTGCAGATTGCAGCAAACTTGTTTCTGTAATAATTCCTAATTCTGTTACATATATTGGAAATTATGCCTTTGGAGACTGCAGCAAACTTACTTCTGTAATAATTCCTAATTCTGTTACAGATATTGGAGGTTTGGCGTTTCATAATTGCAATAGTTTAATTTCTATAACAGTAAATAATGCAAATCAAAGTTACTGTTCAGAAAACGGAATATTGTATGATAAAAAGAAAACAACTTTAATTATATGTCCAATAAGAAAACAGGGAACGACCCTCGTTATTCCTAATACTGTAACAAGTATTGAAGCCTTTGCTTTTTATAATTGCAGCCTTACCTCTATTTCTTTACCCCAAACATTAACTACAATAGAACATGCAGCGTTTGAGATGGCAAAACTTAAGTCCGTTACTATTCCAAGTTCAGTAACTTCCATTGGGTCTTGGGCTTTTACCAAGTGTCCAAATTTAACTTCTGTTGTTTTTTTAGGAACTGTAGAATATATGGGAGATATGATGTTTGCAGATTATTATGTTCCTAAAAATAATCAATGGAAACCAATTCGAGTAGAAGTTAGAAGTAAAGTTCCTTTTAACATTGATTCAAGTTTTCGTATTGTTGATTTAGATAAAAGTATATTAATTGTTCCTATGGGAGCAAAATCTGCATATCAAGATGCACCTGACTGGCAAGATTTCGGAACAATTATTGAAAGATAAACAACAAAAAAAACAGATATATTTGCACCATTTATATTATGACAAAGATGGCGTTGATGTTGTGAAGAACACAAATTGGGCTGATATGCACATTTAATTATAACAAAATCTATTATTAAAACTAAAACAAATTGAATATGAATACTGAAAATAGAAATTTAAAAAGCAAGGAGATTCTGGAAGAGATTCGTTGCATGATAAATGATAGACGTCCGAATGTAGCCGATGAACTCTATGAAGATTTATGGAAAATCGAGAAAAACGAGGGGGATTTGTCTATAGATGAACAATTGCTTGTCTCGGAAAACATCAGCAGTGCAGCACTCATTATAGGAGAATTCAAGCAAGACCACATGGATTTTATGGGTCTTAGTAAATGTGTAAAAGATGTGCGTGTTTTGTGGGAAGAAAATAAAAAATCTGACAACATTACCAAGAACTTCATCGATTTACTGATGGCACTTTTTTATCTCAAACATGTGTTCAAGGAATTTTTCTATCTTGACGAATATGTCGTGGAAGTACTCGAATTGAGCGAGCAGTATGCGGACAAGCAAGAGATTGCCGAAAAGTCTGCTGTATGTATAGCCAATCTTGTGGAACTATGCTATAACGGAGTAATCAGTATTGATATTGTCGTATCGCTCATTGACAGGCTCATCGTTATCGCGAAGGCTTATCAAAACAACGCATATATCTCTTTGGTATATTTGCGTACTATGGTTACATTTTGCAGTATGATGCAAAGCCACTTTCGACAAGAAATCTATGTAAAATATAATTCGGTATTACAGCAAAATTTGTGGAGACTGAATCATTTGCCAACTCATGAAGCCTCTGAATTGTATTTTTCTATTAGTGAATGTGGGCTTGCTGGATATGAAAAAAATCCTCGCCCACCACAAATACAAGTATTCAGTTGAAATAATATGTGTGCCAACCGAATCTATTATGAAAGAAAAAACATCAGAAAAATGGCTCAAAGAAGGCTATCAATATTATAAATGTGCCTACTACAAAGAGGCATCTGAATGTTATGACAAAGTTCTTGAATTAAATCCAACGAACATAGACATTTGGCATAAAAAAGGAGTTATTTTTACTAAATTAGAACGGTATGAAGAATCGATACAGTGTTATGATAAGGTAATTGAATTATTGTCAAAAAGCAAAACTGTTTCAATTGATAATCTAAAAGAAATAGATGTACAAAATAAAAATTACAGCAAACTGTTAGTATTGCGTTATCAATACATAAATTCTTTGGCTTGTAAGGGAAAATATTTATACAAATTTGACTGCTATCAAGAGGCGATTGAATGTTATGATAAAATTCTCGAAATATCTCCAGATGATGAATATGTACAGAGTTGCAAAGATGATTCTTTATATTTTTTAAAACTTGATAAAGCAAGAGATAAATATTACAAAAGATACTCGAATCCATCGCCCAAAGTAGATTTGGCAGAGTGTCCTTTTTAATGAAGGACTTGGTAAAAAAATATAGAAAACTTTTAATAATTGACAAAATATATGGCTTTAAAAGAAATAAAACAGCGCATTCAGTCGGTTAGTTCGACAAGGAAAATTACGTCTGCAATGAAAATGGTTGCGTCTGCAAAACTGCGCAAGTCGCAGAAACAGATTGAACACCTTTTGCCTTACGAAAACAACCTTAACTCGTTGCTGACCAACTTTTTAAGTGCGGAAACAGATAATCTTTCGCCGTTGGCTGCCGAGCGTAGAGTAGAACAGGCGGCTTTGGTCGTAATCAGTTCAAATTCAGCACTTTGCGGCGCATTTAACAGCAATGTTATCAAGCAAATGAACTCAATGTTGGGTGAATATAAAAATCTGGGCAGCGAAAACATAAAAATTTACCCTGTTGGAAAAAAAGCGGCAAAGGCGGCTCAAAAAATTGGTTTTGAAATTGAAAATTTTGATGAACTGTCGGAAAAACCGAATTATGACGAGGCATCTGCGCTTGCAGAGCGGCTTATCAGCGATTTTTTAGAAAAAAAAATTGATAAAGTTGAAATTCTTTTTCACCATTTTCAAAGCAAAAGCCGTCAGGTGCTTACCCGCGAAACATTTTTGCCGATTACACAAGGCACGGATTACAAATTCGCGCCAGCAAATAAAAATGGAAAGGAACTCAATTACATAGTTGAGCCGAGCCGCGAGGAAATACTTAATGTGCTGATACCCAAAGTGATAAAACTGAAACTTTACGCGGCTTTGCTCGACAGCAGCGCGTCAGAACACGCCGCGCGTATGCTTTCAATGCAGATTGCCACCGACAACGCAAACGATTTGCTGCAAGACCTCACTTTGCAGTACAATAAATCGCGCCAGCAAGCAATCACCTCTGAACTTTTAGACATCACAGGCGCAAGTTTCGGAGTTAATTGATTTGAAGTTTTTTTAGCACGCAGATGACACAGATTAGACGGATTTACGCAGATTTTTAATAAAATTAATTCAAATAAACGCAGAGTACAAATAGAAAAAGGTGTCATTCCCGCGCAGGCGGGAATCCCATTTGTACAATTTAGTAAGGGGATTCCCGCCTGCGCGGGAATGACAGGTTATTTCATTTTATATCATAAAACGCAGATTATTAACAATTTAACAATCTGCGTTTATCTATTATATCTGCGTCATCTGCGTGCTTTTAGAACAGTTTAAACTCCTTTCACACCGATTTGTGCGGTAGAAAAATTTGTTACTTCTACTTTTGTGCCGTTGAGAATGAATTTGCTGTTGTCAGCGAGCGCGTCATAGACGTTGCCTTCGACTTCAACTTTGCCTGCGGGGCGGAGGTCGGTAACGGCAACGCCGATGTAGCCGATTAAACTGCGCTGTTCAGTGGGAACGCCGATAAAACCCTCTTCCGTTTTTTGGTCAGATTTCAGAGCCAAACGCCCAAAAATGCCATTCGCGCCCATTCGCCAAGTTATCAGAATTATCACCGCAAAGGCAAGCACAAGCCCTCCCGTAACAGTGCCGATAGCCGAGCCTATTTGCGGTGTTCTGACACCTTCAAAATTAAAATAATCGTTGCCAAGCAGACTGAAAACAAGCCCCAAAAACATTAAAATTATTCCGCTAACCCCGACAATGCCAAAGCCCGGAATAACAAATATCTCCAAAATCAGCAGCACCACGCCCACAAAAAACATAATTATTTCCCAATAAGCCGCCAAACCGTCTATATACAGCGGCGCGAAATATATAACTGCGGCGCAAATTGCCAAGCCGAGCGGAAAACCAATGCCCGGAGTTTGCAACTCAAACCAGATACCGCCGATAATAAGCATTATCAAAAGTCCGCGCAAAACAGAACTTGTGAGAACGCCTTTTGTTTTGTCCCAAAATGTTGGTTGAAAGGTGATTAACTCGTAATCGGAAATGTTTTCCTGTTTTAAAACTTCCTCGATATTTTCTGCCACTCCCTCGCAATAATGGTTTTTTACTGCTTCTTCTGTGGTGAAAGTGAGTGTAGTAGTTTCGTCGTCAATATTAGGCACTACCACACGGCTATCAACCATTGCCTCTGCAATTAGCGGGTCGCGCACCCATTTTCCGTCTTCAGTTTTACCGTGCGCCTCCGCTGTTGAACGCATCATTGCGCGCATATACGACTGATATTTGTCGGGCATTGCCTCGCCGCTTGTGCCATCAACCACAGTTGCTGCGCCGATAGATGCACCTTTGCGCATATAAATTCGGTTGCAGGCAAGCGAAATCAGCGCGCCAGCCGATGCCGCGTTGTTGTCAATAAACGCAACAACAGGAATTTTTGAGTTCAAAATCACGGTGCGGATTGAGTCGGCAAAATTCAGTTCGCCGCCGTAAGTGTTTATGTGAATGATAATCAGGTCGGCTTTTTTTTCGCGCGCCTCATTCATTCCGCGTTGCGTATAAACCCACATTTTACTGCCGATTTCGTCGTTAATATCAATTTGATAAACGGTTTTTGCAGAAAGGTTTATTGCAAAAACAATTAATAAAGTGCTGACAATCAATTTTTTCATAAATTATGTATTAAGTAGTAATTAAAAATTAATGTTATATTTGTAAATAAATATTTGCAAAATTACTTAATTATTTTGTTTAAAAAAAATGATGAAAAATTTTGTAATTAAATAAAAAAGCGTTACCTTTGCAGCCAATTTTTTAGGAAATAAATGGTGGCTGTAGTTCAGTTGGTTAGAGCGTCAGATTGTGGTTCTGAATGTCGTGGGTTCGAGTCCCATCAGCCACCCCATTTTAAAAATAATGACAAAAATGAAATGCGCCGATAGAAAATTATTTATTGGCGCGTTTTTTTAAGAAAAAAATATAATAATTATGGAAATATTTTTGATAAAAGCCGCTCAACTTATGGCGGCATTGGCAGTGCTTGTGTTCATTCACGAACTTGGACACTTTCTTTTTTCGCGAATGTTCGGAGTTCGCGTTGATAAATTTTACCTCTTTTTCAACCCGCAAATTTCGATTGTGCGGTTTAAAAAGATTAACGGAAAATGGAAATTCAAGTTTTTTGCAAAAAATTTACAGACCGAAGTTCCTGTTTTAGACGAAAACGGCAAACAGAAAACTGATAAAAAAGGCAAAAAAATGACCGAGCCGATTGACATCAGCACGTTGGAGGCTGACGATTGGCGGCGTTTCCCCGAAAAAACCGAATGGGGAATTGGCTGGCTGCCTGTGGGCGGCTACTGCAAAATTGCGGGAATGGTTGATGAGTCGAAAGACGAAAATGCAAAGCGCGTGAGCCAAGAAAGTTGGGCATACGAGTCGCACCCTGTTTGGCAGCGCATATTGATTTCGGCGGGCGGCGTGATTTTCAATTTTGTGTCGGCAATTTTGATTTTCGCAATGATGCTTTTCCATTATGGCGAACAAACTATTCCGCTCGAAAGCGAATATCTCGGTTATAATTACTGCGAAACGGCGCAAAATTACGGCTTTGTAAATGGCGACAGAGTGCTTTCGATTGATGACGAGGCGGTTTTTGAAAAATTTGATGTAGCGCAAAAAATAATTATCGAAGGCAGACAAAAAGTTGTGCTTTTGCGTGATACTGAGGAAGTTACGTTGAATTTACCAAAAGATTTCAGCGAAAAAATTATTGCCGCAAAAGAGAAAATATTTATGACAGAGCGCGTACCTTTTGTGGTTGATAGCGTTATGCAAAAATCGCCTGCAAGCGATGCTGGACTTCAAAAAGGCGACAGCATTGTTGGCATAAACTCCAAACATTTATTTGATTATCAGGACATTACAAAAGAGTTAGCCGACTGTAAAACAAAAAAAGTAGGCATTGATTTTTATAGAAATGGAGAATTAATTTCCGACAGCATAACAATTAATGAAGAGGGAAAAATTGGTGTTGGACTGAAAAATTATTTATCATTTTTCAAACTCAAAACGGTAAAATACGGCTTTTTTGCCTCATTTCCTGCTGGTTGGCGGCACGGTGTAGAAACACTTGTGAATTATGTAAAACAGTTCAGACTTGTTTTCACCAAAGCAGGCGCGCAAAGTTTAGGCGGTTTTGGTACTATCGGCTCACTTTTTCCTGCACAATGGGACTGGGCAACATTCTGGAGTATGACCGCGTTTCTCTCTGTAATTCTGGCATTTATGAATATTCTGCCATTGCCGATTTTAGACGGCGGCTACATTCTGTTTTTGCTTTACGAGGGAATTACGCGCAAAAAACCGAGCGAAAAATTTATGGACGTTGCGCTCAACATCGGGCTTTGGCTGCTCGTTGCACTAATGATTTTCGCCAACGGAAATGATATTTTGCGAGCCTTCGGACTGAACTAAAAGACAAAAGATAAAAATTAATACCTTGCAATAACGAACAAATGAAGTCCGTAGTTGCGGGGTATTTTCTAAATAATCCGATAAGTTCCATTAGTAAAGTTATAAAATAGAAAAAAATTGATAATTAAAAAATAAATCGTAATTTTGCAACTTAAAATTTTTAATTTTTTAACCCTAAAAATGTATTTTTTATGAATAAACTATCAAAAATCAGCGTGCTTGTTGCCGCAATTATTGCAATTATGTTGGTGTCTTGCAACCCTGAAGAGCCAGAGATTAGCATTACTATCACCAGCGTTGCGCCTACAAAAGTAGTAGCGGGCGATGTTATCACAGTTACAGGAACTCATTTTGACAAAATTACAGAGGCGGCTTTTGGCACTGTTAAGGTTGCAAAAACCGCGATTACATTTGTTTCGAGCGAGGAGATAAAACTTGCCGT
>JAISKN010000142.1 GCA_031260925.1 Prevotellaceae bacterium
TCCGCCGTATGCGCTCTGAGAATTTTGTTTTCGTTGAGTGCCGCGTTGCGCTGCAATGCTGTTATCGTGTTGCTTGCAATCAAGCCCGCAATCACTAATGCCAATGCTATATAAATGTATTTTTTCATTGTTAATTATTAATTGTTAATTGTTAATTGTTTCGGGGCAAACTTTTGCGAGGTTTTACACCCCGCAAAAGCCCCTACTAACACTAAAAATATTATGAAAAACCTAATCTTTGTCATTTTTCTTCCTCCTCTTTTTTGGTTTCAAGCGCGTTGCGGACAGGGCAGTTTGCCTCGTATTCGCAAATGCTGATTTTTTCAAATGCCTTTGTAAATTTATCAACCGAACGGCGCAATTTCTCAACCTCTTTTTTCAGCGGCTCTACGATGAAATTAACTTGCGTTTCCATCATATTTTTGGCATAATCTACTTCGGTATTTTTTGCCTCAAATTTTAACTTTTTTGTAGCCCATTTCAAAGTAACGACTGCCGACAATCCACCGCCGAAAAGTGCGCCAATTAATGCTATGATAATTTGTGTAAAGTCCATTGTTTAAAGAGTTTTTAAAGTTTTTTTTGCAGTATGCAGGTGTTTCAATCCCGGCATACTTTGGTTAGTTATTGTCACATAAATTGTTTTTGATAACTATACCTTTGATTATAATTTATGTCTGCAAATCCTTTGCCTTTGCTGTCTGCTTTTAGTCCCGAAAACAGCATTTTACAGGGCGCAAAACAGCGCAAATCATAACTGATTTCGGGCAAAACGGCAACTACCGAAGGCAAAAGGTTATAGTTTTGCGCGGCAATAACAACATCAGCCGTTACCGCTGGCAAAACCGACACATCGGGCGAAACATCTACACATAAGTTTTCGATTTTCGCACCAACATCAGCGCAATAATTTTGCGCCGACAGCAAGCAAATAATGCTCGCAAACACTGAAAGAAAAATAAATCTTTTCATCTGTTTTTTAATTAAAATTGTTAATAATCTGCTGACTAACAGCATTCTTTTTGTTTTAAAATATTTGTTTAACGTTAAACGTCTATCTGTAATTCGCCTGTTGGCGTTATTTCTATTTTTGGGTTTTTGTAGCCCTGCGCTTGCAGTTGTACTGCAATTTCGCGTTTTAGTTCCTCTGTTTTTCCGACAGATTTAAGGTATTTTTCCGCGCCCACGCCAGTGAGCGGGCTTTCCTTAAAATCGCCTTTGTTTGCTCTGATTATGAAGTCAATATTTTGAAAATCAACCTCGCCTGTTACTAATTTGCCGTTTTTTACAAGCAAATCGCCTGTTTGCTCGTCTAATAATATTCCGTTCATAATCAATGTTTTATTTTTGTATCTTCGAGTTCATTTTGCGTTGTCGAAGGTAGCGTTGCTGTTGCTGCAAAATTTGTTGAAAGTGCATAACTGCCAGAAGGTGCAAGCGGTATTATTACTGCATTCAAACCGTTAATAACATCATTTATTTTGCTTTCTACATTGTTTATTTTTTCAACTAATTTTTCAATTTTTACCAATCCGTCATTATTTCCGCTGTTAAACACAAATCCGTCTTTGTTTGCTTTCAGCGTTTGAGAGCCGATTTTTAATGATATTTCTTCCACTTCCGAAGTTGCCAACAGGAAACATTCCGTATTGTCGCCGAGTGCTATTACAAGCACATAAGAGTTCGGTTTTGGAAACACTGTGAAATGCTCTGTATAGTCCGAAATAACAGAATTTAAACGAACATTAAACAGTGTCGGGCGTTCCTCGCGCTCAACGGTGCAAGTCCTTTTGCCCTTATCAACATCTTTTACCGTTCCTACCGATATTGACATCGGCAAACGTTCTACTATTGTTTCCACTAATCTTTGTAATGCCTCCGCACCTGTCATTTTACTTCCTCCGTATTAGTTTGTTTGTAACTCAATTTGCACTCTCTTTCGTAATAGGCATTGCCGTATTTTATCGTAACGCCTTCTACAAGATAACTGCCATTTCTTTCGGGTTCTTTTTCATTCACTATTTTCAGTGTGTCGCCTGCCTGAACTCGCGGGTAGCCAAAGCCAGATATTGTACCTTCAAATCCATCAAAAACAAGTGCATCAAGTTGTTTGAGTGCAAGTTCGCGCAACTCTTTTTCTGTTTTATCCTTAAAATTCAGCGTTCTAACTGATGCCTCTTTTTCTTTGCTGCCAACCGTTACAGATGTTTTTTTGCCGTTAGAATTGTTGCTAATGGCTTTTATCTGAATTTTAAAATCTTCTTTGCGCCGATATTTCAGCGAAGTTTTATCTTTGCGCACATTTTTTGCAAAATCATACGTTTTAATATCGCCGACACCGCGAACATCGTAAGTAAATTGACAGTAGAGCGTGTTTTCTTTTAAAAAACTTGAAAATCCGTATTGCTTTTTCAATTCTTGCAAAACTACAATCGTGCTTGCATTGTCAATTTGGAATTTTCCAAGATTTACATCGGCACATTCAATTTTGTAGCCCGGCACGATTACGTTTAAAAGTTGTTTAAGTTTAATGCTTTGCCAACTCTTATTCCACGAATTTTTGCGCAGTGGGTAGAGTTCATCATCGCATTGCAGGCGCACAGGGTAGCCGCTTTCGATTTCGCGGAGGTAGCCCGTAAATTCAGTAAAAAGTTCGCCGTTGTAGCCGAGTTCAAGTTTTATTTTGTCGCCAACTTTAAAATACTCAAAAATGCCTCTGTCTTTGATTTTTCCATATCGGCGCGGAATTGTTATCGTTGCCGTGTCGCCAAGTTCTACAACCGAGCGGCGTACTTCGCACTCTGCAATATGGTCAAACTGCACGCCTTTGCCTATTGTTGCATCGGTTATTGTAAGCCGACTGTTTAAGTTTAAGTAAAGCCCTGCCATAATTTCAAATTCCGTTAATTATTGAAAATTCAGCAGGTTTTATGCTTTTTGCCTGCAAAATAAAGCGCATTGTGTCGGGAAACGCTTCCACAGGTTCAATGCTTTGTTCTTTAAACCAAACAGAGTAAATGCCCAAGTCATTAAACAGTTTTGAGTTTTTTACCTCAATTATATCATTAATTTCAAAGAACCTTGCAAATTTTTGCATTGCCTCTTTTGGGTATCTGTGATTTTCAAAGTCAATCAAAATGCCTTTTATATCAATGTCCCAAGAATTAGTGCTAAAATTTTCTACTATCTCTGCCTCGTCTGCGTTGTCAATTATGGTAACACCAATGTTTTTTTCTCTGCGAAAACTGACTATCGGGGGCGGGGCAAAATAACCGCCCCACGATTCGTCAAACTGACTGTCGTCAGCCAAATAATTGAAACCAAACTTCAAAGATTGCTCATTATAAACAAATTCAATGTCAGCAAATTTTATTTCTTCCGGGTATAAACTGATTTTATAATCTTTGTCATTACGGCTTTTTTGCGCTTTTTTTATTGCTGCCTCGTTTGCTGCCAAACCTGCTGCAAACAGCCCGCGATTGAAAGCCCCTTCGAGTTGCGATGCGCCAAGCCCTGTAAGATAAGCCCAACCGCCTTGATAACGCTGTAATATGTCTGTAATGTAACGCATTATTCAATTTTTTTTATACCCAACATTCCTTTTTTTGATAGCCATTCAATTTGTCTTACCTTTTCAAAGAAAATATTGTCTGGAAGTTCTTCGGGAAACGGAATGTGAAAGTAGAGTGAAATCATTGCGTTGTATTGCCTGATGCTCTCTGACTGACTGTCCGTTTCAGAATCTACCAGCGGCGGATAATCTGTTATAAATCCGCCAATTTGAACTTCCCCACAGGTATCAACTCAATCAAAGCGTTGTAGGCAGCCGAAAACAATATATCTTCCGCTTTTATTGCCTCTTTGTTGGTTAATACGCAGTTTTGCACAAGTATTTCCTTTGCTTTCAACGGCTGCTTGTCAAGCCATTTTTCAAACTCGCCGAGCGTTTTACGGTCGGGAACGCGCACAATTTCCTGTCGCAGTTCGTTGCCGTCCTCGTCCATCAAAATTGCAAGTTTAACGTTTTTTTCGCCGTGTCTTTCTTTGTACCCTGCTACCATTTCGGGCGTTACGCCTTCGGGTAATTTTGTTTTTGTAGTCATTTTTTTAAATGATTTTTAAATGATTATAAAATATTGTTGTAGTCGTTATACAGCACAAATAAATTGTACTGCCGAGAAAGTCCCATATCGGTATTAACCGTTCTTCCCATACTTGCAAATTTGCAGGTAATAGTGTCGTTCACAACCTCGTTGTATTCGTCTGTAAAAGTTACGTTAATGTCGAATGGCTTGATGTTTAACAAGTTGCCCCGCGCTGCTTTTTCGAGTGCAACTGCCTGTTTCATAAGCATTGAAATAGTGCCGTTGTGGGATACTTTCCCTGCGCTCCAACTTGTTGCCTCGCGCGAACCAATAGAATAGTTTGCCTGATGCTCCATTTCAGAGCCATAGTCAATTTCGGACACCTCGTCCCAAATTTGCCCCAAAGCCGTAACAATAGCATCGCCGCCGTCATACGCTTTTCCGTCTTTTCTTAACCTCATTGCTGTAATGATTTTTTGATGTTAATAATTCCGTGTATTCTGCCAACAACGCCCATCGGCACCCAGTTGTAAAATACCTTTAAAATTTTGTCGCCAAAAAGCAAATTGCTTTGTGCGTCAACGGTTGTTTCGCCTCCGCTGACTTCCTGTCTTGCAGTCATATTTTCAAAAATTCGGTTGCCCAAACCTTCAAAATATTTGCGCGTGCCGACAGGCAAAAGTCCTGTCTGCGCATCAACAGCAACTGTCATTTTGAGTTTTTGCAGAAAAACGCGGTATATTTCTCTGAAAACTTTTGCATTCGTTCTGCTGATTGCAATGCTGTGTTCGTTCATATTGCCTTCGTCATCAACAATTACAGGCGTGCAGTTGTGGTCGTTGTTAAAGCAAACATTACCTTCGTAGTATTCGCCGAAAATATAACCTTTATCTTCGAGTGTCGGAAGGTCTGCCTCGCTGTCTTTTACTTTGATATGGTTGCTAAAACCTGCTGTAATCCACAAATTGCGCGGGGCATTGGTAAGTACCATAGTAGCCACTTCGCCAATGTTATAAGATACAGGTTGCGCTGCCATACAGCCCAAAACTTCGCCAACTGCGGCGTGATTTTTTTCGCCGTCTGTAAGCGTGTCGGCAAAAGTCCAATCCTGCCCAATAACCACCGACACCTGCGGGGCTTGCAGCGTAGTTGAATCAATCTGAATATTACGCAGATTTTGTGCTGCTGCTGCAGGCGCGTTGTAATAGGCGCATTCGAGTATTGTATGCACAGGTCGGTTAGTAGTACGACACCAATCCGCAAATGTCTGAGCGGCTTGAATAGCGGCAATGATATAGTCGGGCAGACCGTTCACATAAGTGGGCGCGGCTGTCGGAATGTAGCAAAAGCCAACTTGAAAAATTTGTCCGTCAGCGTTTGCAATCATTGCCTTGATTGCTTGCGTTGCTATCATATCTGCAAAGGTTGGTGTCTGAGGTTGCGTAAGCGACAGCAGCCAAAGGCGCGCGCCTGTGCCAGCCATACGGAAATATTCCGATATTCTGCGGTACAAAAGCGGTTTTAATTCGGGCGTAATACCATAAACCTCAAGTTCAGCCACGTTGCGAAATTCAAGAGGAGTATCAAGAGCGAGAACATTTACGCCATTGCTGGCAGTACCGAAATATCCTACTAATGCCGATACTTTTTCGTACCCGCCAAGAGTGTTTGAACCTGTTTTGCCTTTTTCTAAAATAATTTTACTCATTTTATTTTCGTTTTTTTTGGTTAGGGTAACCGCGAAGGTTGCCCCTACCGATTATTTATTTTCGATTTTAGCAACTTTGTCTTTTTTGTTGCCAACCGAGAGCATTGCATAATTTTCCGTTGTGAAAAATTCGCCTTTTTCATTTACCCAAACGGCATTAATTTTTTGCTTTTTTGCAATCTCTAACGCCTTTTCTTTTTGTTCTTTTGTTGCGGTCATTTTCTTAAATGTTAAATGTTAATGTTTAATGCAGTGGTGCAATTTACCGCACCACTGCGATTTTTTTACGCTACTTTGCCTGAAATTAACGCCCCGATATATTGCGCACGTTTTGGTACGGCAATAAAGTAATGACGATAATTAAGTTTGTTGGTCTGATTGGCGGTGTCGGTTTTGGCATCGCTGAAATACTGCTTTGTTAAACCTGTTTTTTTGCCAATGTTAGGCACATAGAAAGCCACAGAGGCTTGAAAATCGCCATCACCAACAACAGAGCCAACGCTCTTTTTAGTTGCAGGTACGGCAGGGGTTTGACCTGCGGCAGGCACATAACTCGAAAAATACGGATTCGACACATTTTCGTAGATTTCAAAGCCAAATGATTTGGCAATTTTACCGTCCGAATAGTTGTAATACTGATTAGCAAAATGCTGGTCAATATTCAGCAGGTCGGCAATGTGGTCGGGACACAGCACAAGGCGGCGTTCAGTCATTGGCACTTGCAGCACATCAAATTTCTTTTTCAATGCTACCAAGTCCTTGCGTATAAGTTGTCTTCTGCCTGTTCCGTCATTTTCTCCTGTGGTGGTAACAACAGGAGTATTTGCGCTGTCCGTGTTCGGAGCAATGGCGTGAATGGCTTTGGCGTATTTGTTCGTGTTGATAGCCGAAGTGTGCGATTTTGTCGCGGTGTCAATGACATCGTAACTGGAACCAAGCGCGGCATCGTCCGAAATACTTGTTTGTGCGGTCTGATACTTGTCGAGTGCAATCTCAATCGTATCATCGTCATACTCTTGCAGTGCAAGCGGATAGGTAGTGTTGTTGATAAACACTTGCGGTTCAAAATCGGTTGTCGGCAGGAATATTTTGCATTTTTCAGCATCGGTTCCTTCGCCAATCATTATCGTTTCTGCGCCAATTTCGGGTACGCCGTCAAGCCACGGCGCAAGGTCGGTATTTTTGAGATTTTTCTCAACACGCCCAATCCATATATCAGGAAAATTCTTTGCCATAATTTTTTTTATTTTTTTTAATGGTTAATAAATTTTACATTTAACAAGTCGGTTCGTGTCCGAATTCCGCTTTAAACAGAGCGTTGTACTGCTCTTTGTTTTCCTTTTTAAAAGCAGTAATAAAATCGCTGCCTTTTGCAACAAGTTCATCAAACTTTGTGATTTCGCCTGTTGGTTCGCCTTTACTACCGAGCATTCCTGTGATTGTCGGTGTTACTTTGATAGCATTCAAAGCCGTATTCAACGCCTCAATGCCTGCACCGTTGCCGATAGCCACAAAGTGCGCTTTTTCGGTTTCGGTAATTTTCTTTGCTGTTACAGCGGATTCTACCAATGCCGTAATCTGCTTTTGCTTTTCCGTTGCAAGTGCTGCAACCGCCGTATCTTTGGCACTCCTTTCGTCTGCAATCTTTTTTTCGATAGCAGCCGTAATCTCGGCATCGCTGCTCTCGGCAGTAACGCCTGTAAGTCCAAACTTGGCAATTAATTGATTTTTGTCCATTTCTTTTTTGTTTAAAAAATGAGTATTTGATTTTTCTAAAAATGCTGTAAATCGGTCATACATTGTTTGGGCAGTGTAATTTTGCGCCTCGCTTTTTGCTAAAATTTCCACTTTTGCAATCTGTTTGATTATTTCATCTACCAACCCCAAATCCTTTGCCTCTTGTGCTGTAAAATAGTTTTCTCCAACAAGCCAACTTTTTACAACCTCTTCGGGCTGTTTGGTTTTTGCCATAAGTTTGGCAATAAAATTACTTTCAAAACTGCGCAGAAGTTTAATCTCTTTTTCCAAAGTATCTGACGAGCCGCGAATGTGCGATTCGGGTGCGTGGAGCATCACAAAACCATTTTCGACAATAGACACCTTTTTTGCGTAAGGCAGTATAAATGCGCCCATAGATGCAGCCAAGCCGTCAATCTGAATTATTACTTTACTGTCCTGTTCTATTGCGTTGCCGATAACGTTGCCCTCAAAAACACTGCCTCCGTAGCAGTGCATACGCACAGTTACATCGCCATTGCCTTTTTTGAGTTCTTCAAGTTTAGCAACAAAGATATTTGCCGAGTTTTCGTTCCAAGTGAAAATATCGCCGTAAAGTTTTATTTCTGCTTTTTTTACCATTTGCTTTAAAATTTTTCTGCAAAATTACAACGCGGTTTTTGCCCCCGCAAATATCTGTACAACGCTTGCACACATCAATACAAGCGTTGTACAGATATTTTTGCACTATTGTTGCAAAGAGTATCTTTGCAACATAATTTTAAGATTTTTTGAATGAAAACTGAAAAAACAAAACCCGTAATTGACAGCACTCGACAACGCGCCATCGCAGAGGATATGTACATTCGCAATGGAATGACAGGGCGTGAAATCGCTGAAATTTGCGGTGTTACAGAGCAGACAATTTCGCGCTGGAAACGCGGCAAAGAGGGTGAAAAGAATTGGGACGAGCGCAAAAACGAACTGCAACTTACACCTGTAAAAGTCAAGGAAATCCTTTTGGAAGAGGCAATGAAAGTAGCAAGCGGGGAAAAATCGGGCATTGATGCAGACAAACTTTCAAAAATCGTTGCTGCTATTGACAGATTGGACAAAAAAATAAATGTTCGTCTGATAATGGACGTTTTTCGCGAGTTCGACAATTACGTTGTAGAAATAGACCCGAAGATTGCAGTTGAATTTACAAAATATCATAAACTTTTTTTGCAATATCGAATTTCTATTGAAAGTTAAATGGCAAACAAATACGATAAAATATTACTTGACTACGACAAACACTGCCAAAACATTGCGCGGGCAACGTCAGTAAAAATCAACGAAAACACAGTTGATAAAAACCGCCGTATGCGCGAACTCGAAGGCGACTATATCAAGTGGTTTGAGTATTATTTTCCGAATTATGCCAAAAAGCCCTGTGCTTGGTTTCATAAGAAATTGGCAAAATTGGTTGTCAAAGAAAAGCGTTGCCGCGTACTTGCGGAGTGGTTTCGCTCGGCTGCAAAATCGGTGCATATTGATATGGGATTGCCGTTGTACTTATATCTTGTGCTGCAAGATATGTATTATATGCTGCTGATTGGCGAAACAGAGCCGAAAGCAAAAAAACTGCTGTCGGGCATACAAGCACAGTTGCAGTGGAACAAGCGAATTATTAACGACTATGGCGCAAGGTTTCAATACGGCGATTGGGCTGACGGCGATTTTACAACAACTGACGGCGTGAAGTTTCAAGCGTTGGGCTTTATGCAATCGCCGCGCGGTGCAAGAGAACAGGACAAACGCCCCGACTATATCGTTGTTGATGACGTTGATAACAAACGCCACGTCAATAACGATAAAATGATGCGCGAGGCGTTGGATTTTATTACCGAAGATGTGTGGGGCTGCTTTGATGCTGACGGCGATGCTACAAGCAGATTTATTTATGCAAACAATAATTTTCACAAAAATTCAATAACCAACCGACTTAAACAGTATTTTATCACTGCAAAAACAACCGCCAAACAAAACGGCGATGAAGATATTTTTACAATTTCTACCGTTACGGCTGTAAAAGATTTGACAACCTTTGAACCGAATTGGAAAGAAAAAACAGATGCGGAATTTTGGCGAAAAGCATATAATTCAATGCCTTACCGCTCGTTTATGCGTGAATATATGCACGTTCATATCGAAGACGGCGCGGTATTTCAATATGACGATATTGTAATGGGCGAAATGCTGCGGCTTGATAAATATGAGGGATTGGTATTTTACGGCGACTTGTCTTATAAATCGCAGGGCGACTACAAAGGGTTGATTTTATGCGGAAAAATCGGCAGACAATTTCATATTATTCACACATATTTACGGCGCGGCAGTCGTGGAAAATGCGCCGAATGGCTCTACAATATTTACGAAGATAAAAAGTTAGAGAGGTTTAATATTAAGTACCTCATTGAAGGACTTTTTGCAATGGACGAGTTTGTAAATGATTTTGACCTTGAAGGCGACAATCGCGGTTATCACATTCCTGTGGTAGCCGACAAACGCAGTAAGGCAAACAAGTTTGACCGTATAGAAAGCATAGCCGGACACTTTGAACGGCACGATGTAATTTTCAACATTGCCGAACGCGACACGCCCGACCAGATAACACTGCGCGACCAATTTTTAGCATTTGAAAAAGGCAGTCAAGCAAACGATGACGGTCCCGATGCCGTACACGGCGCATTTTCGGAATTAAACAAAGTTACTTTTATTGACAAGTTCCCTGTGGTAACTGTTAGTAGAAGTTCAGTTATAAAACAATCTAAAAACAGGTATTAGTATGAATGGTTATTGTAATGTATGCAAACACAACGGAAAAACCTGCAATCATAATAAAATGAATGTGTTAGATTATGATTGTTGGTGTGATTGGTATATTTTTTCTTGGAAAAAATTTATAATTTATATTATTCGCAAGTACAAAAAATTTATAATTTATAATTAAAAAAAATGTTTATAACAGATGTAGATTATACAGTTCAGGCACGACAGGAAATTTTATCGCTGCTTGACGACAGTATTGACAACGTAGCAATTCGCCGTTCAGAACAGTACGCCATTTCCGAAATACGCAAGCGCGTAGGCAGGCGTTACGATATGGACGCAGTTTTCAATAAAACAGGCGAGCAGCGCGATATGTATATTGTAATGATAACCATTGACATTGCAATATATCATTTGTACAGCCAAAAAGCCCCGCGCAAAATACCCGAATATCGCGATGTCCGTTACCGAGATGCCATCGAGTGGCTTAACGCGGTGGGCAGTGGTACGGTGTCGGCAGAACTGCCAATGCCGAGTGAGGAAGAATATCAAGGCGAAGTGCGTATTTTTTCTATTCACAAACCAAGCGACTATAAATATTAGATAAAATACGGCAAAATTCGCATTCTTTGCTGTTTAATTAGTGTTTAAGTAGTTTTCACGAGCAAAGTATTATTATAAAATAAAAAACTATTAAAACGCAAATAAAACGTAATTCGTAATTTTTAATTCGTAATTGAAAACATTATGGCAAAAAAACAGAACAATACAAGTTCAGCCAACGGACAAACCGTTGTGGCAAAAATCATATCGGAATTTAAAGACCGCAACCGCGCTGAAATAAAAAAATGGCAAAGCGCATTAACGTTGGCAACCAATCCCGACACACCGCGCCTGTATCAACTTCAAGATTTGTATGATAATCTTGAAAGCGATGGGCATTTTATTTCACAGGTAAATTTGAGAAAAGCCGCAACCCTCTGTAATTCCTTTTCTGTTATTGACAGAAAAAGCAGTGAGGTAAATGTAGAAAAAACCGAACTTTTAAATACAGAATGGTTTTACGACTTTGTCGGTTATGCGCTCGACAGCGTTATTAAGGGCTACACGTTGCTTGAACTTGTCAATCCGGGTACAATGGAGTTTATGTTGATACCGCGCCGTAACCTTGTGCCGACAAAGAAACTTGTACTTTTTGAGGCAGCGGGCGACAAAGGTATTGATTACTCTGTGGGCTTTGAACGCACATTAATTCATATCGGCAAAGAGGAGGACTTGGGTTTGATGTCGAATTTGTGCGGGCAGTTGATTTGGAAACGTAACGCACAGCAGTCGTGGGCAGAATTTGCCGAAAAATACGGAATGCCGCTCATTTCGGCAACAACCAACAAAACCGCACAGGCAGACATTAATAAAATTGAAAATATGCTCGTTGCTCTCGGCGAGGCGGCACGCGCCGTTTTGCCCGAAGGCACTACCATTGACATAAAACCATTCGCGGGCAGCGACTCGTATCAAGTGTATGATAAACAGATTGAGCGCATTAATTCCGAAATAGGCAAGCCGATAACAGGCGGCACAATGATTTCTGATAATGGTTCTTCGCGCTCTCAAAGCGAGGTACACGAGCGGAATTTAGACGATAAAATTTCACAGTTCGACCGCCGATTAATTGAATTTACCGTTAATGGACAACTTTTTCCGATAATGCAGATGTGGGGACATAATATCAACCCCGAAACCGACAAATTCGCTTTTGACGACAGTTTTGAATTATCACTCAAAGAACATTGGGACGTAATCAACTCCGCACTATATCATTATGAAATACCGGAGGATTGGATTTCAAAAACGTTCAATTTTCCTATTACGGGCAAAAAGGAAATGCAGCAGCAACCGATTTTTGCACAGTTGGACAGTAAAAATAAAAATCGTTTTTCTGCAAATTTTCAGTAGGGGCAGCCCTCGCGGTTGCCCAAAAACAGGAACAACTGCAAGTGTTGCCCCGCCTTTACGAACCCTGCGCATTTTGCGGCGGCGCGCACCCGACAGCCAAAGGAACGCAGATGTCGGAATTGTACAAAACCGAAATTTTGAAACTTGCAAAAGCAATTTATGAAAGCAAAAAATCGGTAAATTACAACCCCGAAATGTTAAAAGCAACTGCCGAAAATTTTATTAATGCTGTGCGGAAAGGTTACGGAGAAAGTTTTGTAAATGCCGATTGGAATACGCCCGACAAAGCAATGATTGACAAACTGCAACAGAATGTTTGGCAGTTCAGCGCAGCAAAAAACTATCAGCAACTGCGCGACATCGGCGGCGCAATGACTGACGAAAACGGCAATTTGCTTGAATTTTCCGACTTTGAAGAGCAGGTAAAAAACCTGAATTATAAATACAACAGAACGTGGCTTGAAACTGAATACGATAATGCAATCAGTGCGGCTACTTCGGCAGCGCATTGGAGTGAGTTTGAACAGAACGCCGACACAATGCCGATGTTGCAATACCAAACAATAGGCGATAACAAAGTAAGAGAGGCGCACAGGTTGCTCAACGGCACGACAAAACCGATTAACGACACATTTTGGAAAACATACTACCCGCCGAACGGTTGGCGTTGCAGGTGTGAGGCAATACAACTACCGACAAGCAGCGCAAAAGTAGTAGAGCCGCAAGGACTGCCCGATGTGCCGCAAATGTTCCGCACTAACCTTGCGCAAAACGGTCTGATTTTTCCAAAAGGACATCCGTATTTTGATGGAGTGCCGAAAGATATTTTACGGCGAAGTATGCAGTATATTCCACAGGAAAACGCTTGGAACATACGCAAAGAGTACGAAGAACACGCAATGGTGCAATACGAAGGCGAGGCAACAGAAAACCGCGAAATTGCAAAACTTTTATATGAAAGCGGCGAGCGCAATATACGGCTAATGCCGCGTTTGGAAGAACACGAGCAGGAAGTGCGCAAAATAATTTATGGCGAAGAATACGCGCAAACACACGAAAGAAAATGCCCCGACAGTTTTATCGGAAACGAGGCAACGGAATTTAAAAGGTGTATAAGAAAGCAGGCAAAACGCAGATTAGAAGAGGCGGCACAGCAGGCAAATACGGCTTTAATAGAAATAACGGAGACAATGACACAAAAAGATATTAACGAATTTGTTGCTCCAAAATGGCAGAATAAAAAATGCAGTAATTTGATTAAAATACTGATTATAAATAAAGGTAAGGTTTATAAATACCAACGCCCATAAAAAACGGAAAAGATTTGCAAGAGTCCGGGCCAGCAGCCCCGACGCAAAACAAATCTTAATCACGACACAAAAGTACAATATTATTTTTTAATAACAATAAATTATTAACTAAATTTAACAAAAAAAATGCAAAACGAACAGCAAAACCACTGCCAAACGGCAGAAAAAAACCGTTATTCTGTCTATAATAATACTGACAGATACGAATGCAGTACAAACAGCCGCAACAGGTTTAATTCTTAAACAAAATTTAAACAGAAAAATTATGCGAATTTTGTACGAAAAAATTCTCGAAACATTTGACAACAACAAAGAATGTTTTGTGGATAAGGAATTGATTGCGCCCAAATTTATTGACCTGTACGACAGTCAGCCCGACACGCCTGAAGAGTTTGAGTTTATGTGTCCCGCGATATTTATTGACTATAATATTGTGTGGGAACGGAGCGGCAGTCAGCGCATCGGCACGCTGCTGCTTGAAGTGCATTGTTTGAGCAGCGACACGCCCGAAACCGACAACCACAGCCAACGGCTGCCCGAAGGGTTGCAAAAAATTGATTTCTACGAAACGGTTGCAGACCTGCTTGACGGTTTGGCAACAGAAGAAACATCGGGGCTTGTGCTAACCGCAGAACGCCCCGTAACTACCGACTATTTCAACTATCATATTTTAACTTTTGAATGCACGATTAGCCGCAGTTACAAAGGCAAAAGATTTGCAGACGGCACGGTAGAAGGTGTTAAAATGGCAGATAGTAATATTAAGCAGTATTTGGTTGATTAATGGTGAGAAATAAAATTAAAAAAATAATACAGGGCTTCAAAGGCGACAGAGCAAGCAATGGCAAAAATAAAAAAACAAATGCCGATAACACTGTCGAATACAGCACCAAGTATAAAGGCAAGTAGTATAATTGTTAAATAATAAACAATGTGTTTCATAACAAAAAAATTTAATGCAAAATTATAAAAAAAATACAATATGGCAAAATCAACAACAGAAATAAAAATTATGCTGACGGGAAGTAAGGAAGTGCTTGAAAATCTTACAAAGGCGAAATCAAAAGTTACTTCTTTAACCACAGCAGCAGACAAACTGAACGGCAATTTTAAAGGAAAATTTGCCAATTCTGCCCGCAGTATAAATCAACTTAGTTCATTGTATGAAAGATTAAAGGTATCTTACAATAGTTCTACGGACACTAAACGTATGAAGTCCTATTCTGCAATGATTGACACGGTGAAAGGTCGTATGACTTCTCTCGAAAAAGCAACTGAATCGTGTGGAAATAAATCAAATACCGTTTTCGGTAAATTACAGGAAAATTTTGGAATAGGCAAAGGTTTTCTTGCAGTTTCTGCGGCTATTGCTGTAGGCAAAGGCATATATAATTATGGTAGTCAAGCGAGTGATGCTGCAGCACAGGTGGAACAATACGGCATCACGCTAAAAACAATGCTCGGCTCTACTTCGGCAGCAAGAGAAAGGATGAATGAGTATTTTACTCTCGCCAAAAAAACGCCGTTTGAACTTTCGGAAGTAGTAGAAGCAGGCAACAAACTTCAAGCATTGGGCAGGTACAAACCAGAAAATCTTACTATGCTCGGCGACTTGGCAGCGGCTTCGGGCAAAGATATGGGGCAGGTAATGACTGCCTATTCGCAACTTGTCACAGGGCAAAAAGGCGATGCCCAACGTATGTTTCGCGATTTGTTTATTACAAAAGGTGATTGGGAAAAATACACAGGCAAAGGCAGTACCAAAAACGGCGAACTCAAAGCAAGCACTGATGAAATGCTCGCGGCATTGCCAAAAATAATGGAGGCAAAGGGCTATTTGGGAATGATGTCGGCGCAATCTGACAGCACAAAAGGCAAACTCGCCAACCTGCAAGATGCCTCGTTTCAACTTTCGGCAGCCATTGGAGAGCGGTTAAATCCGACCGTTAATGCCTACGCCGACAAAATGGGTGCTGTCATTGACAAAGTAACCGATTATGTAGGCATTCCGCTTGAAAATAAAATTGCAAAGGAAAAGGTAGAAGTTAATTATCTTGTGAAGTCTCTTATAGATAACTACAAGCAGGAAGACGCAAGGGTTAGAATTATGAGTGAACTTAACCAAAAATATCCTGAAATTTTGAAAAATATTGACCTCGAAAAAGTAGGTACAAAAGGACTGCTTGATGAACTGCAAAAGGTTAACTTAGAATATGACAAACGAATGAAATCTGCCATATTTGCCGAAATGCTTGAAAAACCTGAAAGTAAGTTAAAGAGCGTACAAACAAAACTGTTAAATAATGAAATTGCACAGGAGGCATTTGTACAACGAAAAAATGTGAATGATAAAATTAACAAATTAGTACCAAATAAATACGAAGTATCTGTTTATGATGGTAAATTGGTTGATAGGAACGGTTTTGTTAATTACGAAAGAACTTATAAAAATCAGCCCGAAAAACTTGCAGAGATAAAATCGTTAATCGCAGAGGAACAAATGTGGGCTGACAAAACAAATGGGGTGGCATATAACAAAACCGAACTCGAAAATAAAGCAAAACAATATCGTAAGGAAATTGATTTCTATAATCAAAAAATCAATGAACTGATGCCCACGCCTTCTACTGATAATACAACATCTACAACAAATGGCAACAGTAACAGCGGTGGCAGTTCTTTGGGGGATAGTGTTACTTCTGTAACAGGTTCTGCGAAACAAATACGCAATATTACAGTCAATATTGACAGTTTTAACAAAGGCGGCATTAATACTCAAAACACTTCACTTCAAAAAATGGATGCAAGGCAAATAGACGATTGGTTTGTTGATGTATGTATGAAAGCAGTTAGAAATGTAGAATTGTCGTATAGTTAGGAGTTTTTAAGTTTTTCTTTTTGTTGTTTCATTTCTTGTACTTTCGGCTGTTGCATTTGGTCTTTTGCTTTTTTTGTTTGTTCCTTCATATCTCTTACTTTTTGAGGAATAAGCAACTCCAATTTATTTTCAAGAGAGGTTACCCGTTTTTCATACAAATTCTTTGCTTTCAAATTTTCAATATCTTTTTCAAGGTCAGATATTCTTTCAAGTTTGCTATTTACTTGATTTTCAATTTTACTTACTTGTGAAAAATTTGATATTACTACAAAAGTTGCTGTAATGCCAATAAATACAAGTATAATAGAACTGTCCGACAAACCAAAATTTAACCATTTATTCAACAAAATGGCAAAAATAAAATACAAAAATGTTGTTGCTGTAATAATTAGCAATAAGTATATATTTTTCTTCATAATTATAAGTTTAATATCTTTTCAATTTTTGATATTCGTTCTTCAAGTATGTTTTTTTGATTTTCTCGTAACATTTCGCCTTTGCCAAGTAATAGCCAATCAGCAGATAATTCAGGAAATTCAGTCAAAATTTTGACGATTTTTTCTGTTCCAATTTCACTTTTTAGCCCAATTCCTTTAAAATTTGAGGGTGCAATATTAAATTTTTCAAAGAATTTTGCCTGCGTAATTCCTTGATTTTTAATGAAATATAAAATTTTTTGCTTGATAGTCAAAAAATTGTCGTTTTTTTCTTGCATAGGTCAAAATTTTGTCTTAAATTTGCAGTGTTATTTTTAATTTAAAAATCGCTGTAAAGTTACAAAAAAAATCTGATACACGCAAATATTTAAGTGCCTAATTATTAACATTTTACAAAAATATGATAAACGAAATAATCTTACCGCACGGCGCGGCAAAAAAAATTAAAAAGTCGCTCAATACGACTTACCCGACAATAAAATCAGCATTGCGGGGGCAATCTGTCAGCCCATTGTGTCAAAAAATACGCCAATGCGCATTGCATAATGGCGGCTACGAAGTAAAAATTATTAACCAACACTAATATTATTTTATTATGGAAATTAAAAAACAAACATCAGCAGGCACATTGTTGCCTATGGAAGTAACCAAAGGCGTTACTGTTAATGTATTGCCAAACGAGCAGCACGAGTATCTAATGACTACAAAAGAGGTGGCGAATGGGTACGACATAAGCGAATACACGCTACGCAGGCACAAAATGGAGCAATCTTCCGAATTGCTCGAAAACAGGCACTTCGTTACAGCCGTTCAAATTTTGAACGGCAATGAACAGGGCGCGTTAAAAATCCCGCACAACAGCACTCTATGGACTAAACGCGGCATTGTTCGCTTAGGTTTCTTTATCAAAAGTGAGCGTGCAAAGTTATTTCGCGATTGGGCTGAAGACCTTATTATTAAGGTAGATGAATATGCTGCTCGGCAGGGTTCGTTATTTATAAAAGAACCAGCATTAGCATTGCCGACAAAAAAACGGTTAATCATCCGTCTTGACCGCAACCGTATGGTGAGGCTGCTTGCAATTACCTCCAGAATTGAGGACAGCAATTTACTAAA
>JAISKN010000166.1 GCA_031260925.1 Prevotellaceae bacterium
TGCTGATTGTCAGAGCCGTCAGCGTTCATCACAAAAATTTCGCGGTTGCTTTTGTTCTGTTCCACAGAATAATACTGCACGCCATACACGATTTTTGTGCCGTCAGCCGACACATTTACGTCAGAAAGCCGCCCAAACGCCCACAAAACTTCGGGTGTCATTTGTAGGGGCATTGCGCGCAATGCCCCTACGCCGATTTCAGATTTAGTAATAATTTTTTCGCTGTTGTTTTCGCCGCAGCCTGCAAGCAATGTCGCTGTTAAAGCCATAATAATTAAAGTTTTACTGTTTTTCATATTAATTTAATATTTAAAATTTTGTATTTTAAAAAATCGAAGACAAAAGTACAAAAAAATATGGAATAATTAAAAAAGGCAACACATTTTTTGGAATTATGTTGCCTCTTTTCTGAAAAAAATAATATATAAACACTAAAAATTTTACACTGCAAAATTAATATCAAATTTTTGTGCGCACAATACCGAGAAATAGGGATTTTTTATTAGTGGTTAGTGGTTAATGATTAATTTTTAATGATTAATGGTTAGTGGTTAGTGGTCAGTGTTAATGGTTTCTCGTGTCATTGCGGGCTTGACCCGCAATGACACCTAACTTTTTAGGCTTATTTAAGTGCCTAATTCAATATAAATATATTTTCAACCCGAAATTAATCTTTAATCATTAATCATTACAAATAAGAGTGCATTCCACCCAAAATAAAACTTACGCCCAGAAACGTCATTAGCACACACAGAAAGGCGATTAACAAATATTTGTGCAAAAAAATCGGATTTTGGAATTTTGGGAATGTTTTTTTGTGAAAAGGCACTGCATACACAAGCAGCGTGATTAACGCCCAAGTTTCTTTGCTGTCCCACCCCCAATATCTGCCCCACGAAATATTTGCCCACACCGCACCGATAAAAATGCCTATAGCAAGCAGAAAAACGGCAGGATAGAGCAATATAGAGTTTAGAGTATAGAGTTTAGAGTTTAGATTTACGATTTTAGATTTACGATTTACGATTTGCGGGTTGTTCAATCGTAAATCGTAAATCGTAAATCGTAAATTAAATAAATAAACCGCACTCAAAACCGCGATGAGCAGCAGCAAAACGTAACTAACCATTATCACCGAAACGTGCGCAGCAAGCATCGGCGAGCGCAAAACAGGCGTCATCGGTTTGATTTGCGAAATGAAAAACCACACCGCAGCAGTTGGCGCAGCGATATACAAAAATTTTCGCCATTTCAACTTTTGCCACAGCAGCAGCAATGCCGAAATCAGCAGCAGCAAATAGCCCGCGTATGTTACCGCAATGCCGTAGGGGTCGCGGTTGATAAGCAGCGTAACGCCCATTTCATCGCTGTCGAACTCGTATTGATAAAAGCGGTAACCTTTGTGTTTGTAGATGTGATTGAGATACACGCAGCAAACTTCGCCGTCAATTTGCAGATAGGAAAAAAAATCGCCTTTTTTTTGTGGGGTTGTAGGGGCGTTGCGCGCAACGCCCCTACCGTCAATATTTTCAGCCGTTAGCGGCGTTTGCGAAAACATCAGCAATTTTACATTAAACGGCAAATTTTCGCGTTCGGTTTCGCCGTTTTTATTTTCTATTAAAAAATAATTCAAAATTTCGCCTTGACGGATATGCACAAAACCGCGTTTTGAAGTAAGAAACGATGTAAAAGCACCCGCAAGAATTATTATCAAAGCCAAATGAACTAAGAATGTACTATTTAACCATTTACAATTTACAATTTTTCCGTACTTTGACCGTAAATCGTAAATCGTAAATCGACTTGAAAAGCGGAACGAAAAATCGTAAATTGCTATTGCCGCGCACGCGCCCCACAACGCAACAAACCACCACGAATGATAAACGCTCGTCAAGGCGGTTTGTGTGCCGAAAAATTTTTCTACTATCGTTGCCGCCGCCATTGCCAAAATAATAACAAACAGCAATATAAAAGGGAGTTTTTTCATTTTTAATAAAGATTAAAGAACAAAGATTAAAGATTAAAGATTAAAGAACAAGGACAGACAATGAAAACAACTGTCATTCCCGCGAAGGCGGGAATCTCCTTACTGAATTGTACAAATGGGATTCCCGCCTTCGCGGGAATGACACCTGTTTTCAGAAATGACACCTGTTTTTTATTTTTTATTTTTTAGTTTTTAACTCTTATTTTTTAGTTCTTAACTTTTAGTTATTTTTAAATTGATTCTATAAATTTCACTATCGCATCTCTGTCTGCTTTGGGCAGTTCGCGGAAACGCTCTACACTGCGGCGGGCATCGCTGCTTTCAGAGCCGTGCCACATAATTGCCTCAATCACGCTTCTGGCGCGCATATCGTGCAGGCGGTCGCTTGCGCCTGTAACTTTTTGTGACAGTCCGCGCGCCCAAAGCGGCGTTGTACGGCACCAGCCCGTGCGAATATCATTGACCATAAACAGTTTATGCTGCAAAAGGTCGGTATATGGAAAAATTGTCTGGTAAGGATAACGCGGCAATTTGCCTGCTGCGAGCGTGTCGCCTGTGTAGTTGTCCGCGCCTGTTTTCCACTTCGGGCGGTGGCAAACAGCGCAGCCGATAGAGGAAAAAAGTTCTTTTCCGTGCTTAAATTCTTTTGTATCAACATCGCGGGCGGCAGGAACGGCAACGCCTCTGTGCCAAATCATAAAATCCTGATAATCTTTGTCGCTCATTTCGGGCTTTAAATTGGTGGAAGTCAGATAGTTGTAGATGCTGTCGCGCGACCAGCCGAGTGTTGCCTGAATATTGGCGTTGTCTGCCATTGCCGTTGCATAAAGCGAAGTGGCAGCACCGTTTTTGAACGCCAAATCGAGATAGTTATAACTGCGGTTGGAGCGGGTTACGTTGGTAATATTCCATATTGCATTTGCTCCCGGACCGTTTTGCAGCGTTCCGCGCGTTAAGCCGTAGGTGTAACGACCAGGGTGGCGTGTGCCGTCATTTTCCAAAATAAAATTGGCAGGGTCATATTTTGCATCATTGAGTTGAAAATAGCCCAACGCTTTCTCTTTTTGGTATTGTGCCAAAAGCGAATCGTCTGGGATTGCATCAATCAAACCTGTGCCGTAAATGCCGATAGTTGCCTCGAGGCGCACTTTGTAGAAATCGGGCATTGGCACATTAAAGGCAGCCGGCGTAATGCTTACTTCGGGATAAATGAGCGAATACGGCTCGCCGTCTGCAAATTTATTGCCCCATTCGTCAGTATGTTCGCGCCAATCAATCGAAATACCGCTTTCGTCAATCGGCGGCAGAAACGGATAAACCGCCTGCGTTTGCGGCATTCCTGCGAGCGAAGTGATGTAATTGTCGTTTTCGTCAATCACCACAAGCAGATAGCCGTTGCCGTAGTCGTTGGCGCGGTATTGAGTCATACGTTTGCCGTGTCCGTAGTTTGGGTGGCAAGTGATGCACGAACTGCGCACTGAAACAGGTCCTAACCCGCTGCGAATGCCGTCTGCATTGGTGGTAAATTCTTTTTCAAAAAACGCTTCGCCATATTTAAAGCGCATTGCCATATCGGCATTTTCTTCCACTGCGGGCGTGGGCTGCTCGTAGGCAGCAGCAGTAGTGTTGAAAGTCGTTCCCAACTTTCCGCCAGAGTAGTACTCTTCCGAAAGGTCAGTCGGTTTCGGATTTGGCTCTGGGTTGCAAGCAAAAAGTAGAACGCTTGCAACAGAAAATATGATTAATTTTTTATACATAACTATTATAAATTATAAATTTGGCTGCAAAGGTACTTTTTTAGCAGGGCTTGCAAAATACCTATATTTTGGGAATTGTTGCAACAAGAAGTAATAAAATGTGGGTAGAAAAAACAGCAGCAAGTTTAAAAAAAAACGTGCTGCGGTTAATTAGAGGTTAAAAAGCCGCCACTTTTGAA
>JAISKN010000210.1 GCA_031260925.1 Prevotellaceae bacterium
CCAATCATTATGTTGCGCTGCTCGTCTAAAAGCGCGTCTATGGCGGCAACTCCCATTCTTGATGCCAAAATTCTGTCGTAGGCTGAGGGCGAGCCGCCGCGCTGCATATGTCCGAGAATGGACACGCGCACGTCATATTCGGGGAAATTCTGTTTTACCCGCTCGGCAATGCCCTGCGCACCGCCGCCGCCTTCGGTAACAATTACGATGCTTGAATTTTTCGACTTCCGAAGACCATTTTTAATCATATTTTCAAGTTCATCAACCGAAGTCTTTTTTTCGGGAATAACCGCCGCCTCAGAGCCTGTCGCCAATGCACTGTCAAGGGCGAGAAAACCTGCATTTCTGCCCATAACTTCGATAAAAAAGAGCCTTTCGTGCGAGGTCGCTGTGTCGCGAATTTTATCAACAACCTGCATAATAGTGTTCAGCGCGGTGTCGTAGCCAATGGTCGAGTCCGTTCCCCAAAGGTCGTTGTCGATAGTGCCGGGCAAGCCGATAATCGGCACGTTGAACTCTTTGGCAAAAACTTTCGCGCCCGTCAGCGTGCCATCACCGCCGATGACAACAAGCGCGTCAATGTTTTCGCGCTGCATTGTTTCGTAGGCGATTTTTCTGCCTTCGACAGTCATAAATTCGGCGCAACGGGCAGTCTTGAGAATTGTGCCGCCCTGCTGAATAATATTGCTCACATTCTGCGACTTAAATTCCTCTACATTGCCCGAAATCAAGCCTTTATAGCCGTGATAAATTGCCTTTACGGCGATTTTGTTATAAATTGCGGCGCGCGTAACGGCTCTTACCGCCGCATTCATTCCCGGCGCATCTCCGCCTGAGGTTAAAATTCCTATACAGTTTATTTTGTACATTTTTTTCAATTACGAATTACGAATTAGAAATTACGATTTGTTTAGAAACGCGAAATAAACAACTTGTAACAGTTAAATTCCTTCGGAATTTGTTTTTATAACACAGAGTTCACAGAGAATACACAGAGTTGCACAGAGATATTTTTTATATTTTTCGCAGAAAAAAACTCTGTGTTCTTGCATTTTTTCTCATTTTTTTCTTCTCTTTTTTAGTTCACAGAGAAAGAAAAATAAATTTTTCTCTGTGGTTCTCTGTGTATTCTCTGTGAACTCTGTGTTATAAAGTATTATATGTTATTTATTTTACATTACTTAGCAGTAAAAAGATTGCTTACTGCTGTTTTTTTAATTTGCAAAATTAGTAAAAAAATTTGAAATAGAAATCTGTTTTTTGAACTCAATATAAACAAAACATTAACTATACCAAAGTTTTGAACTTTGGTATAGTTAATGTTTGTTGTCAGTACAAAAATCCAAACTGCCACAGCGGAATAATATTGTCGTAGCCAAATTCGATATTGTCTTTGACCACAAAACCATTTTCAACATCTTTTATTTGTTTTTTACTCTTGCTTTTTCCGCCGACCTCAAAAGTCATATTGTCAATTTGAAAATCAGAAACAGGCGATACGCAAATTTTGTGTTTTGTCTTTAACTGATTGAAAAAGAACGTTTCACGCATATTGCCAATATCGGACATTGTACCTGCAAGATTATAAAGCAAATTTGTATTGTCCAAATAAACTTTATCAACTTTTTCCCAATTTTCGTTGCGCAGTTGTCCAATCAACCCTGCATCTTCGATATAGAGAAAATAATCGGCAATATTGTTTCGACTTGTTCCCAAAATAGAGGCAATGCTTGTAAAATTCGGCTTGAAAGGCACGCTTTTGGCAATCACAGCCATCAGTTGTTTGAGTTTTCGCCCAGTTGCCACATTCATACCTGCAAATTGCGGAATATCAACTTCAAGTGTTTGATTTACAACCTGTTCGATACGAACAGCAAAGTCCTCGTCCTGCATAAAAGGGTAATAACCACACTTTATATATTCCTCAAAAAGCGGCAAAGGGTGCGATGTTTCCGGAATTTCTACTTTGTGCGACAAAACTTCGGCAAGCGAAAAAGTGGGCGCAGTTATATTTTTGTACATTGCCAAAAATTCGCGGAACGACAAGCCGTACATTTGGTACATCACAGCACGGCGGCTCAAATCGGCAACGCCTTTTTTAATGTCGAGAATTGATGAACCTGTAAAAACCACCTTCAACTGTGGGTGATAATCGTAAATCAGTTTTAACTCACGCGACCAATCGGCGTACTTGTGAATTTCGTCAATAAAAAGCGTTTTTCCACCGCTTTTTTCAAATTCATCTGCCAAATCAAGCAGTTTTTTATCAGCAAAATAAAAATCGTCTGCCACCACATAAAGCGTTTCGGCTGTTGGCAAGTCCAATTTTATGTGTTGCAATATTAACGTAGTTTTGCCTACGCCTCTTGCCCCGATTAGTCCAATCATTCGGGCATTCCAGTTGATTTCGTTGAAAATTGAGCGTTGAAAATCGGTATTTGTTTCCCGCAACAACTTATGAAAATGTGTTTTTAAGTTTTCCATAACAAAATAATTTTCTGCAAAGATACAACTTTTTGCACAAATTTAGTGCGGTTTTTTAAAAAATTGCATTTTTTTTATGCAATTTCTTTTTCTCTGCTTTTTGAAAAATTATTTTTAAAACAATTTATGCTAAAAAAATTATACCAAAGTTCAAAACTTTGGTATAATTATAGCCAAACAAACCAGCGATAAAAGAGGTTTTATCGCTGGTTATTTATTGCAGGCACAAGTTACCGCTATTGCTCGTGTCGATTTGCAATCGGCTCGTTGTATATTATTGATTTTGAGTTAATTAAGCCCCGCCGATTACAAATATGCACGAGCAAGGAAATTAAAAGTTTTATTGAATTTTTTCTATAGTTATACAACTATGATAATCACTCAAATCGAGAATTCCATCTCTGCATAATTCAAAACCTTCACTGTTGTATATTCCTGTCAAATTTTCATCTTCAATATTGTCACCCGATTTAATACTAATGCTATTTCCAATACAAACGTATGGAGAAAGTCTTCCGTCAATTATAACTTCATTCACTGATTTAAAATACATTGTGCCTTTTTCGTTGTCGCGATAAGTATAACTCCACCACGTTCCTACTAATTTAGAATTTGGTTTTAAACTATATTTTTCCTTGTTTGCTTTGAATGGTTGCCCATCATTAAAAAAGTCATTAAGTTCTGTGTCCTTGCATCTAAATCGCATTGTTGCTTGACCGCTTTCAATTCTAAAATTGAAAATTATTGTATTCTCTCCATTTTCACTATAAAAATAAATATTTTTATGTAATGGATTTGTATGTGAAAAAGTTATAGTGCCATTATTAGCATCATAAGTGCCAAAACCCACAGGAAAAACAAAGTTTTTGGGAGTTCCCAAATACCAAATCACCTTTGTAGGTGATGTAAATGCAAAATATGACGTAACTTGCGACACATCTTCTCTGCCGTATATACGCTCTGTATATGACCAAGTTGTGCCGTCTAATGTTTGGGCATTTGTTGTTCTTGCTAAAAATAAAATTGCAAAAAACAATAATAATTGCAAAAGATTTCTCCTACTCTTCACGTTTTTCGGACTGACACGGTTTTTTGAAATGGTCTCTCGCTCCATTGCGCTGCAAGTTGCACTCGCTGTTGATTTGTGAATGTTTTTACACATAAAAAAATTAAGGAATTGTGAGTTACAATTCTTCTTCTCGGTAAGCAAATAAAAAAGCGTGAGATTGCTCGTTATAAAATAATTGCTTATCATCTATAAGTGGCTCTGGAAAACGCCGTTGAAAACTAATAAGCACGATACAATCCACGCCGCAACGTGAATATTCGTTAAACTTATTCTCGTTTTCAATTTGAAATTTTCCAGATTTCTTATAGTGAGAGAAAAGAGTCGAAAACTCGGTTAAAAAATATATTTGTTAAATTATGTCTGCATATTATTTTTTGTTTTTGAAAGTGCAAAATTACACAAATTATTTGAAACTATTAATTTTGTCGGTAATTTCTTGGATTTTTGCCATCAAATTTTTAAATGACGGAGTATCGTTTATTATCATTTGCGAAAAAAACCACGCCACGTTTGGCTTTTTGCATCCGCTCAAGTATCTTATTTTCAATAGTTTCAGTCGTATTTTATTAAAAATCTTGTCGCAAAAATATACTATTTTTGCGACAAGAACAAATATTTTTCAATAAATTTTTAAATTTTCTGCGTTCTTTATTTGGTGTAGATTTTTACAACTATACCAAAATTTTAAACTTTGGTATAGTTATCAAAACAAATATTCTCCGCAAAAAACTTCTACGGCATTGCCCCTCATAAAAATCTGATAATCATTTTTACAGGTTATGAAGAGTTCGCCGCCTTTGAGTTTTACACAGATTTCGGTTTCGGGGTCGAGCAGGTTGTTTTTTACGGCGGCGGCAACTGAGGCGCAAGTGCCTGTGCCGCAAGCCATTGTTTCGCCGCTGCCGCGTTCCCAGACACGCATTTTTAGCGTTTTTTTGTTGATAATCTGCACAAATTCGGTGTTCACTCTTTCGGGGAAAATTTCGTGATGCTCAAATTTTGTGCCGAGCGTTTCCAATGGAATTTCATCAACATTGCCGCAAAAAACTACTGCGTGAGGGTTGCCCATCGAAACGGCGGTAATAAGAAATTCCCTGCCGTCAATTTTTATCGGCGAATTAATATAAGTGCTTGAATTGCAAATAATTGGAATGTTTTGTGCCGTAAAATCAGCCTTGCCCATATCAACCAAAACTTCATTTACAAGATTATTTTCTACAAAAAGTTCCAATGTTTTTATTCCGCTGATTGTTTCGATTGTTAAAGTGTTTGCGCTTGCTGGCTTTATTGGTGCGGACTTATAGTCCGTGTCTTGTATATTGTCGGCACGGACTGCAAGTCCGCGCCAGCGATGCTGTGGATAATTTTCGTAAAAATATTTTCCAACGCAGCGAATAGCGTTTCCGCACATTTTTGCCTCCGAGCCGTCAGCATTGAAAATTCGCATTTTGCAACTTGCAATATCAGAGGGCAAAATCAGCACCAAGCCGTCAGAGCCAACGCCAAAATGACGGTCAGAAATTTCTACCGCCAATTTTTCGGGCTGCTCAACCACATTTTTAAAGCAATCTACAAAAATGTAATCATTGCCCGCGCCGTGCATCTTGATGAAATTCATAATTTAGAATGTAAAATGTAAAATTGAATGCAAAATCACTCATTAATATTTTTGCGGGAACTTTTGATAATTGTTGTCAATAATGCAATAATTTCCTCACAATCAGTAAGAATTGAATTAAACATAAGTTCATTAATATAATTGCTGCCGTGCAACAACCTCAACCAATAATGAGTTTCTTTTGCCTCTTTAAGTGAAATGCTTATTTTTGCAATAAAATCTTTTTTTGATTGCGCTGAATTTGCCTCCTCAATATTTGCGCCTATTGACGTTCCACTGCGTAAAACCTGCTTTGATAAAACATATTCCTTATGTTCTACCAAAAATTTATACATTTTTATAATGCGCAATGCAAATGCAAAACTTTTGTCCTTAACAACATTTTCTTTCATAATTTTAAATTTTACATTCTACATTTTACATTTTTAACTCACTCCGCCATATTATGAAACACATTCTGAACATCATCGTCATCTTCGAGTTTTTCGATGAGTTTGTTGATTTGTTCGGCTTGCTCGGCTGTTACAGGCTTTATGTCGTTTGGAATACGGACAAATTCGCTCGCGGTAATTTCAAAACCGTTCTCTTCGAGATATTTTTGAATGTTTGAGTTCTGCGCAAATTCGCCATAAAGCAAGATTTCACCCTCGTCTTCGGCAATTTCATCAACGCCGAAATCAATCAATTCGAGTTCGAGGTCGTCAAGCGAAATGTCCTCTTTTGGCTTGATATGAAACACGCATTTGTGGTCAAAAAGGAACTCCAAACTGCCCGAAGTGCCGAGTGAGCCGCCAAATTTGTTGAAATAACTGCGCACATTTGCCACAGTTCGCGTGGTGTTGTCAGTAGCCGTCTCCACAAAAATAGCGATGCCAAAAGGCGCGTAGCCCTCGTAATTCATCTCCTTGTAATCGGAAAAATCTTTGTCGGTAGCCTTTTTTATTGCCCTTTCGACATTTTCTTTCGGCATATTTTCTTTGCGCGCCGTCTGCATCAGCACACGCAGACGCGGGTTATTTTCGGGGTAAGGACCCGATTGTTTCACGGCGATAGTTATCTCCTTGCCCAATTTGGTAAACACGCGAGCCATATTGCCCCAACGTTTAAATTTTCTTGCTTTGCGAAATTCAAATGCTCTTCCCATTTTATTAATGATTAATGATTAATGATTATTTTTTAATTTTTAATTTTTAATGATTAGTGTTTAATTTATGCGAATTACGGGTTAAAATTAGTTTTTTACTTTTTTAACCACAGAGAACACAGAGTTCAAGAGTTTTAAAATTTTATTTATAAAATTTTCTCTGTGTTCTCTTTTTTATTGAAAAATATTGTGTGTATTTTTATTATTACTCATTCTATTTTATGTTTTTTAAGACCACAGAGTAGAAAAATTAAAATTTTTCTCTGTGTAACTCTGTGGTTTATTATAAAAAATTCAACCGTAATTCGCATTAATCATTAATCATTAAAAATTAATCATTGTTTTTAAATGTCAAAATTAATGTCGTCAAAATATGACTCTGTCTTTTTTACTTCCGACTGCTCGGTTTTTTTGTCGTCAGAGCCGAATAATCTGCCGAAAAACGAACTTTTCGGCTTTTCAGGCTCGGCTTTTGATGCGGGTTGCGGCTTTATTTCCGATTTTGGCTCGTTGTGAAATTCGGGTTTCACATAGGGCTTTCTGAAATTCGGTTTTTCGCCGTTAAAACTCCGCTCTGGGCGAACTTGCTGATTATCAGATTTTTCGTTTTCTACCGCCTGCTCTATAAATTCAATAATTTCGTGCAGGGCATCGGTAAAATTCTTAAAATCTTCTTTGTAAAGCAAAATTTTTTGTTTTGCAAATGTAAAAGTCGGGGTTTCAGGAGTACCTGTTAACAGTTTTTTACTTTCAGTGATTGAAAGATACAAATCGTTTGTGTTGCGGGTGCGCCTTGCATCAAGGTAATAAATTCTTTTCCCCGCTTTGACAGCCTTTGAAAATACAAAATCAGTGTCTTGTTTTGGAATAATGTTTTCTTCCATAATATTCTTTCTGTTTGATAATGAATTAGTTAAATAATATTTTTTTTTAATTTAAAAATCGTTCAAAGTTCCGATTTTTTTTTGACTTATGCAATATCTGTTTTCATATTTTATTTTTTTTAGAATTTCGTAAAATATTTTTATATTTAATTTGTCCTAATAAATAGAAAACAGACTATTAGATATTAGACAAAAAGATTAAAAGATAATAAGACCCATCTAACAGTCTAAAATCTAAAAATCTAACAGTCTAAAAAATATTAATCACAAAACTCAATAAAACGATGAAATATAACCCATCAGGTGCGCCGGCAACGGACGAACATTTTAATAACGTTTATAAATCGCCAATCAAGGCGTTGCTATGGACAGACACCCGCATTCCGAGCGAATTGCG
>JAISKN010000279.1 GCA_031260925.1 Prevotellaceae bacterium
GCGTGGCAGACGTTACGCTGTCTGAAACCACTGTGCCTTATTACATTGGCAATATTTCGTGTACAGGTAAATTTACCATCAATGCGGGCGTTACCATTTACAGGGCTGCCGACAGTTATTTTACGGCTGCCGATGGCTCAGCCCAACTGCTGATAAAAGGCACAGCCGAAAAACCTGTGTTGATTACCCGCCTGCCAAACACAAGCGAGTATTGGAACGAAGTGCGGATTTACGGAACGGCAGAAAATAGCATTGAGTATTGCACATTTGAGTACGGCGGCAAAGGGCAGTATGAATCATTGCTTTACCTGACAGGCTCGCAGGAAACCGAATTGACATTGAAAAATTGCATTTTCCGCAATTCCTACAACTACGGCATTGAGATTGCCTATTGGGACAGAGGTTATCTTCGCTTGACACACGAAAATGTAACTTTTGCCAACAATACAAAAGGCAATGTATATGATTGGAGTGCCGACCATATTTATGATTCGCTCAACGATTTGCCGTAAAAATCAATTTATTGTCTGAACTGTGATTTTAAGATGATTAGAATGATTTTTTATGATTTTGTTTTAATCATATTAATCAATTAAATCATCTTAAAATCAAAGTTCAGACAAAAAACTCTAACAAAGACTTGAATCTTGTTAGAGTTTTTTTGTGCTGTTAGGTACAAAATATGATTTATTTCGTTGTTCATAAATTCTCAATAATTTCAATAATTCTTTCTGCGGTTTTGCCGTCCCATAATTTTGGAATTGCGCCCTTTTTCCATTCGCCTGCAAAAAGTTTGCGCAAGGCTGGCGCGATTGCTTTCGGGTTTGTGCCAATAAGTTCGTTTGTGCCAATGGTAACGGTTTCGGGTCGCTCGGTGTTGTCGCGCAACGTGATGCAAGGAACGCCCATTACAGTGGTTTCTTCGGTAATGCCGCCGCTGTCGGTTATCACACACTTGCAACGTTCCACCATAAAGTTAAATTCCAAATAGCCCATCGGCTCTACAATGTGCAGATTATCAGCGGCAATGCCCAAATCGCTGAAAATTTTTGCTGTGCGCGGGTGAATTGGGAAAATTATCGGCAAATTTTGTACATTATTTATTATTTCACTCATTAGTTGCTGCAATTTTTCTGCCTCATCTACATTTGCGGGGCGGTGCATTGTGAGCATAATATACTGTTTTTCAGACAGTTGCAATTCGTCAAAAATACTTGGTTTAATAAATCTGTTTTTATTTGCAAGCAGCGTATCAATCATTACATTTCCTACGAAAAATATTTGTTCTTCTTTTGCGCCAAAATGCCGCAGATTTTCGTTGGCAATTTCGGTCGTGGTAAAATAATAATCCGCCAGCGCGTCTGTAACCATTCTGTTTATTTCTTCGGGCATCGTCAAGTCCCAACTTCTAATTCCCGCCTCAATGTGCGCCACTTTTGTGTTGAGTTTTTTTGCCACAATCGAACACGCCATTGTAGATGTTACATCGCCTACAACTATCACTAAATCAGTTGGTTTTTCTGTCAATTCCCGCTCAAAACCAATCATAATGCCGGCTGTCTGTTCGGCTTGCGTGCCGCCGCCAACTCCGAGATTTACGTCTGGCGCGGGAATATTGAGTTCCTCAAAAAAGGTGTCGCTCATATTTTTGTCAAAATGCTGCCCTGTATGCACCAAACGGTATGTAATATTGTTTTCCGTTTTTTGAATTGCGTGAATGAGCGGCGCAATTTTCATAAAATTTGGGCGCGCGCCTGCTATGAGAGTTAGTTTTTTCATTTGCTTATTATTTTTAATAAATACCCGTATATTTACCTAAATCGTATCTTTTTGCCCCGATTTAAAAATCGGGTCTATTGATTTTGGTTAAAATCAGATAAATCTGATTGCCATTTTTGCATTTGATAATCGGTTTTAACCGATTTTCACCTAATTAATTGCCACTATTTTTAAATAGTGGTTAATAGGTAAATATGCGGGTATTCATTTTTTTTTACTGGATTGCTTCGGAAATATTACATTAAAATATTTATACTACTTACCACAAATTTCACGAACTTTTTTGTATTTTTTCGTGTTGTTCGTGGTTATTTTTATTTATTTCTAAATTTTAAAATTTTTGCAGGATTTCCGCCTACAATCGCATAATCTGGTATATCTTTGGTTACCACCGCACCTGCGCCGATAATTGCGCCGTTGCCGATTTTTTTACAGTTCGGCAGCACAATTACACGCGCACCAAGCCATACGTCATTGCCGATTTCCAAAACGCTTTTTTCGAGGTTTCCCTGTTTTCCCATTGGGATTTCGAGGTTATCGTGTTTGTGTCCGCCGCCGAGAAAAAGCACGTCTTCGCCCATCATTATTTCGTTGCCGATTTTGAGAATACGGTTATGAACTTTAAAATTTGAGCCAAAACCGACAAAATCGCCAACTTCAATATCTTTTCCGTTGCCGAAATAAGCGTTATTTTCGACATTAAAACCTTTTCCGCATTTTGCAACGATTTTTTTACACAAAAATTGCCGTGTTTTTTTTGACAATTTTCCAATAATTGGAGTTGTCGATTTTGGCAAATGTTTCGCAAAAGCGTAATATAGAAAAAGGTAAAATTTTTTCATATTTTGATTTTTTTGCCACAGATTTCACAGATTAACACTGATTGTTTGTCCGTGTATTCAGCGGCTAATTATTTTTTTATAAATATCAATAATTTTCTTCGCAACTTTCTTGTTATCAAAGTTTAATACTTTGTTTCTGCCTGTTGTTCGAGTGTTTGCGATAATGATTTTTTGCAAATTTTCTGCGATTTCTTCGGCATTATAAGCGCAGACAAAGCAATTTTCGGTGTCGGCAATCACGCTCTCCACATCGCCCACATTTACCGAAATAATCGGGCAGTTACAAGCCATCGCCTCCTTGATAAACTGCGGCGAGCCTTCGGTTCGGCTTGTCATTAACACGGCATCTGCGGCGTTCATCAACTCGCAAACTTGCTCGCGCGTGTAGCCTTTGAGTTCGATTAACTTCACATTTGGCAGCAAATTTACTGCCGAATGTGCCAACTCCGAATTTTTCACTTGATTATCAAAAGAACTCGAAAAAAGTACAAGTTTTTCATCATTTGTAAAGCCGAATTTTGCGCGGCATTTCTCTTTGTCCAACGGCTTAAATATATCAAAATCTATGCCACAGGGAATTAAATCGTAATTTTTTTTCGGCTTGGCAATTTCTATGTTTTTTTGCGATACAAAGATATTGAATTTTGACAGAAAAATTGCAATTTTTGAAAATTTCAGCACTTTTTTATTGTTAATATCGCTGCCGTGATAGGTTGTGATTACAGGAATTTTGCGCTGTAAATTCGCCAACAACCCCGACAAACCGTAATGTGCGTGAATGATATTTGGCTGAAAATCGTTAATAATCTGCAATAACCCTTTTCGCGATTTCAGATAGCCGCGCAAACCCTTACTTGAAACTGTAAAGAACTCAATTTCAATGCCTTGCGCTTTTAAACTCTCCGCTTGGTCAAGAATAAACGGCGCAATTTTACCCGAATTTTTGCTGCAAACTATTAAGGTTTTCATTTTTTTCTTTTACCACGAACCGCGCGAACTTTACGAACATATTTTGTTTGAGTGTTTGAGTGGTTGTTTTTATTTTTGTTGCAAAATTACATTTTTTTATTGAAAAATTAAAATGATGATAATAAGAAATTTAATTTTTCAATAAATGGAAGTTCTGAACAAACTATTGCACAATTAAAAAATAATACATATCTTTGCACCGAAATTATTTTATGTTAAAAATGAATAAAAATCAAAAAAATATTACCCAAATGTTTGGCAGAATGAAAAATTTTG
>JAISKN010000029.1 GCA_031260925.1 Prevotellaceae bacterium
TCCCGCGCAGGCGGGAATCTCCTTGCTTCATTGTACAAATGGGATTCCCGCCTGCGCGGGAATGACAGGTTACTTCATTTTATTCTGTTTATTTAATTGATTTTCTATTATCTTAATCATTTTTTTTAAACTAATAGCACCTCAAAAAAATTATTAACCAAAATTGTTTTGTAAATTTTGAAAATCTTATTAATTCTGTTAAAAACAAAAAAAAATGTTCAAAAATAAACTTTTCTTTCTAATAATATCTTTGATTTTTGTATCGTGTCAGCCGCCTGAAATTACACCTGACCCAAGCGGCACGATACCCAAACTCGTTACCGAAAACCCAACGCCCGAAGTTGTTGCCCTTTATAACTATTTGCAGGAAATTTACGGACAGCAAACGCTTTCGGCAACCGTCGCCAACGTGTCTTGGAACACCAACGAGGCGCAATGGGTCTATGCCCGCACAGGCAAATACCCCGCTATCAACGTTTTTGACTATATTCATCTTTGGGCATCGCCTGCAAACTGGATTGACTACGGCGATATTTCCGTTGTCGAAGATTGGCACAAGCAAGGCGGAATTGTCGGCTGTATGTGGCACTGGAACGTACCTGTTGGAAATGGGGCATCGTCAGTTACTTTTCGCCCCGAAGAAACAACTTTTAAAACTGAAAATGCCGTAAAATCAGGCACTTGGGAAAACATTGCTGTTAAAGCCGATTTTGAAAAAATCGCATCTTATTTGACTTTACTTAAAAACAAAAATATACCTGTTATCTGGCGACCACTGCACGAGGCGGCAGGAAACATCGGAAAATATCCAAACGGAACGGCTTGGTTTTGGTGGGGAAACAGCGGCGCAGAGGCATACAAAAATCTGTGGCGATATATGTACAACGTTTTTCAACAAAAAGGGCTGAACAATCTTATCTGGGTTTGGACATCAGAAACAGGCGACCCCGACTGGTATCCGGGCGATGAATACGTTGATATTATCGGAAGAGATAAATACAACGAACATAATATCAGCATTTTAACAAACGAATTTAACAAACTTTCTACCGCTTACCCCAAAAAACTTATTTCACTTTCGGAGTGCGGCAATGTGGCTCAAATCCCCGCGCAATTCAACGCTGGCGCACATTGGCTTTGGTTTATGCCTTGGTACGACTACGAGCGCACCAGCGACACCTCTTCCGCAGCATTTCAACAAACCGACCACCAGCACGGCAATGTCGATTTTTGGAACGCCGCGTGGAACGATGAAAGAGTGCTTTCCAGAGATGAAGTTGAACTATGAACTAAATATCTACCCAACGCGATGCGTTGGGCTGAAATATGTTTGGCTTTCAGCCAAAAAGGTTGTACAGACATTGCAAGTTCGGACTGTTGCCTGAAAGGCAAATTTAATTTAGCCCAATGGCAATATATTGGGTTTGAGCAGTTGCTCGAAATTCGCGGCGTGCTAATGGTAACGCGCGGCGAGGTGAATTTCCGCACTCGGCACGAACTATCTTTTTATGCCGCAATGCTTTGTGTATCAACGGTTTCCCTTACCCGCGCAATAAAATAAGCCCTGCAAATCTTAAAGATGCAGGGCTTGTTTTGTAAATTACTTATTTGACTTTTTTCAAAGCCTTAACAATAAATTCGCCCAATTTTTCACCTGCTTGTCCATAAGCATTTGCAATACGTCTTTCAATCACAAAAGCATCTGCCAAATTATTCATATTGGTAACAGCCTTTGAAATAGTTACTTTTGCCAACACCTCTGACGAACCAACTTTTGTAAAAATAACGTCAACTGCCACAACTGCGGCTCTTGAAAAAGGTCCCGCCGAAGTTCCAGGAACGATTGTTACTGTCTTTACCGTAGCCTGATATTTGGCTTTTGGAAATTCTCCGGCTGTAAGCACTCCGTTCAAATCGCCATTCAAGTCATTGATAAATCTCGGCTCAAAATTGTCTGTTCTGTAAGTGCCTTCCCACTCTTTTTTCCACGCATCGCCTTTTTTCGCTTCTTCTTTGTTTTTGCCTTTTACCTCAGCATCAACCCATTTTGCCTCGCTTTTTCCGTCAACCAGCATAGTGCTATAGTCGAAAACAACATTAAGATTTGCTTCTCCTTTAAGAAAAGCCAAAGAGCCTTCAGCCAATTTTATCTTCTGCGCCTGCGCACCAAAGAGACTCATAGCAGCCAAAGCCGCAACTAAATAAACTTTTTTCATAGAAATAAATTTTTAAATTAAATGATAAATTAATAATAAATAATTGTAATAAAATCAATGTTTAATTTACTTACAACAAAAATCGTGCAAAATGGTATTATTTTTTTTATTTTTGATAAATAATATTTCATAATTTGAATTTAACCCCTTAAAGTATATTTTGCCATTCAAAAAAAAAATTGTAATTTTGTGTCGCTTTTTATAATTAACAATTAACCCATTTAATTAAAATAAAAATCTTAAATTTATTATTATGCAAGTACATAATTTTAACGCAGGTCCGTGCGTTTTGCCGAAACCTGTAATCGAATCTGCCATTGAGGCAATCAGAAATTTTG
>JAISKN010000249.1 GCA_031260925.1 Prevotellaceae bacterium
ATAGCATATTAGCGATTGCGGGTCAAGCCCGCAATGACACGAGAATTTTATTTTTATCATCAATTTACAACGTACTATTTTTATAATATACTGAAACTCAACATTTAACACATATCAATTATATCCCTAATTCAATTTTTATAAATTCATTTGCAGCCATTTATTTACATTTTTGGTATGTTGCTGAAATGAAATTGACGGTGCATTTTCTGCGTGCAAAATCATATTGCGGAAATCTTGTATTGTAACTTCCTCATTATCATTAGGGTCAATCCAATTTATTTTATTCGTTTTTTTTATAGAAACAACACCATTTTTTGGCTTTGTCAATATTGCAGTTGCCATAATATTATACTTTTTAATTTTTGTGCAAAATTACAAATTAATTTTCAATGATAAAATATTAATTGTATTTTTTTTATGTTTTGCTGCCTCACTCGTAATTTGCGTTTTTAACCCCACCCCAGCCCTCCCCAAAGTGGAGGGAGTTCCCAATATTGCATATTAGCACGGTCTTTGAAATTTTCCCACTCCCTCCCCTTTGGGGAGGGCTGGGGTGGGGTTTTAAAAAAAACCGCCCTTTTTGCGGCGGTTTAAACTTTTAATAGTTTTTTAAGCGGCATCTTTTTTCTCAATTGCAAGTTTGCCGCGGTAATAACCGCATTCTGGGCAAACTGTGTGATAGATGTGCATTGCGCCGCATTGCGAACATACAGCCAAGGTTGGTGCTACCGCTTTGTAGTGGGTGCGCCTTTTTGCCTGTCTCGTCTTTGAGTGTCTGCTTCGTGGATGTGCCATTTTTTCTAAATTCTTTAAATGTTATAGTAAAAATATTTTTTGAACGCTCATTGTGAGCAGTTCGTTTTGTTTAATCTCCAAAAGAATCGTCATTGTTGTCGGACACAATATATTTGTTATAGACTTCAATCATTTCCTTGTTGCACTTTTCAAACGGGTGCGAATGTTGCGGCGGAACCGCAGCGGCAACCATTTCATAAAGCAACCACGCAACATCAAATGCGCCTTCGTTTTCGTCAATTACGATAATGTCTTCGCTGTCGTCAAACGATTTGCCGAATTTTACTAAAACAGTTTCCTGATATTTTATGGGCAAATTCATTTCTTCGAGGCAACGGTCGCAAATTACCGTAACAAACCCTTTTAATTCAAACGACAATTCTATGTCGGCAATACGCTTTTTTGCAACAATTTTTGCATCAACAGAGCATCCGCAGATGTCAATATATTCGTGCTGTGCAAAAAATTTATTGTCTAATTTAAACTCAAAAATGGTTTCCGTTTGAGGTAACGTTTTGAGTGTCAATATATAATCGTTGTTTTGACTCACAATAAAAGTTCCTTTTTAAAACGGTGCAAAGGTATAGTTTTTTTTTGAATAATCAAAAAAAATTATAAGTTTTTTAATTAGTTATTCACATTCTCAATTTTTGCCTCAAAAGTTTGTAGCCCGCAACGCTCATTTTTATTCGTTGATTATTTTTCAAAATTAGGTAATAGGTCTGTTTTTCAAGCAGTTCCACGCGCGAAATTTTTTGAGAATTGACAATAAACGAACGGTGAATTCTGATAAAATTTTCGGGCAAATGCGTTTCAAAATATTTCATCGTCTGCTCTTTGAGAAATTTTGAAGTTTCGGTGTGAATAAGCACATAATCGCCGTCAGACGAGAGAAAAAGCACGTCATCAAGCGGAATTACGTTGATTTTTGAGTTCGATTTTACGGCAATCTGTTTCAACGGTGCATCATTGCGGGCTTGACGGTCAAAAACATCATTGCGGGTTTGACGGTCAGAAGTGTCATTGCGGGCTTGACCCGCAATCTCCTCATTTTGCAGGATATTTTCGCTCTTATTTGCCTGAATAACAACTCTTTGCGCAATAATCACAAATGCCAACACTCCAACAGGAACATAAATAAAATTGAGTTTTAAGAAAAAAATTGCGGTTTGTTTTTCAAAAAAAATAAAATCAAAAGCCGCAGAAAGTCCAACCCAAATTGAGATTGTAAAAATCGCCAAAAAAGCGTAATTTACTGCCTTTTGAAAGAATGAAAATGTACCAAAATTTGCAAACCGAATAATTTTTTCAAGCAAAAACGACAACCCGCAAAAAAACACCGCCATTGCCAGCGAATGAGCAACTAAAACGCTGAAATTGAGACAGATAAACTGCCCCAAAATCAGCGCGTTGATTAAACCCAAAATCATCCACGCAAAAGATATGCCGATTGTTTTGTATCTCATTTTATTTTGCAAAATTATAAAAAAAAACGGAAAACCTGAAATGTAATTTTGTTGTTTGAGTGAAAAAATGTAATTTTGCAAAAAAAATGATTTCTGTTTGAACTTGTGCAAATTTTGCACATATTTGGTAATGACGGCAAATGAATTATTAAAAAATATTTGAAAAATTTTAAAAATAATTTTATACCTTTGTATTTTCAAAAAAAAGTAAAAATAAAAAACTATGCAAATCTATAAATCGTGAAATAATTAAATTTAAAAATATTACAATTTTTTATTACAATTTTACAATTTCTAAAAATTTTACATTTATGAAGAAAAACACGTTTTTTTTAAAAATTATGTTGCTTGCGGGAATTTCTATTTTTCCTGCTTGCGAAAAATTGCCGACAGACACAGATTATATTGCTGTCGAACAGGTAAAAACCCTGACACTGAACCGTTTTGAAGGGCGGTGGCACACCGGTTATTGGGGCGATTGGGCAAATACAGACGTAACACTGTACGAAAATTTCAATTTCTGCATTCGCATTGGTTTTGATGGCAATTTGTGTATGCGCCCATATACACAGGGCAGTGGAAAATGGAACTATCAAGATAACGGCTTCGCTGAAATTTTCAGTATCGGCAGAGTAAATTCTTTGTCTGAAATTACTCAAAATTTCAACGGCGATTTAGGCGGACAGCGTGAGGTTGGTTTGGTAGAAAATGGCGGCTATGTCATTGCACATCAGGAAACGCCTGAAACGCAGCGGTATTTGATTCGCCTGTTTCTAAAAAGTTACAAAAAAAATGCAGACGGCGTAGTTACTTCCATCACTTTGGAATATCAACTTTATACGCCGAATGCAACGCCTGCACTTATTGCAGGAACTTTGTGCTGCAGCCAAACCGTGCCGTATATGATTACGCCTGCTCAGATTTCTCTTACAGGCACTTCGGGCGGTTACGGAAATTACAGTTATATGTTTCAAAGTTCAGCAGATAATGGCGTAATTTGGTCAAGTTCTACTAATTGGCAACCAACGGCAATTTATGCCCCTCACTATAATGAATATGGAAAATATCGAGTTATTGTACGCGATAATGCAGAAGGCAAGCAACAGATTGAGGCAATTTCAAATGAAATAGAAATAAAAGATATTGTTCCTTTAAGTACAATTACTATAAAAATTGGAAATGAAAAACCTCTTATTCGTGATGACATTTATATAAAATGTTGGAGTTGGAAAGTTGGAGTTGCTTACTATACTGATGTTATAGCATTGTACGGTGTCGGTATTGTCGGCAGTTTATCGGAAATTACAGAAAAACGGACAGAGGCAGCCAACACTTTTTCAAACAGCGAGCCGATAGAACTTAATCAAGGTTATGTTATTGTTTATCAATTTAATGGCGTAAGAGAATATATTCGTATGCGCGTGATAGACATAATTGGCGATAGTATTACATTTGAATATGAAGGTTTTTAATAAAAATAAAGCCCCGCAAAAGTTTTTAGGTTTTTGCGGGGCTTTTTTGTTAGTTGCAAGTCCGCACTTTTGGCTGAAAGCCATTTATATTTCAGCCCAATCGCAAAGCGCAGCGGCGCGTTGGGTATTAAATGGAATGGCGTAAAAGATTATGCTGCACTTTCAGTGCGCAAATGGTGGTGGTCTCAATTACCCAATGCGTTGCATTGGGCTAAAATCTATTTGGCTTTCAGCCAAAAAAACGCAACACATTTCCCAACCATTAATTGCAATCACAGCCACAATTACATTGTCCTTTGCAGCCGCAATTTTTTATCTCGCCGCCGCCAAAAATAAATGCCCCTGTGATAATCAATTTTCGGCTTTTGTCGATGTTTTTTTCATCAACGAGGCGCGAATCTTTAAAACCGCCGAGAATTGCACTTTGTCGGAACTCAATCAGCCAATCGTTCGGCACAGTAATATTAATGCCGCCAAAAATAGCGTTCATTTCGAGATAAGTGTCGCCTTCGGGCAATTTTGTTCGGCGCAAATCAATGTCAATGCCGCCAAAAATGGAGTTCAATTCGCCGCCTGTAAAAAATTCGTCAAGGAAAATTTCGTCAATGCCCGAAAAAATCACGTTTTTGTCCAAATTGCCTTTGTGTTTTCCCTTTCTTTCGCCGTTTAAATTAATGTTAAACTCCATTTTTTCGCTAAAAAAATGCCTGTGTCCGCACCAGCGGTATTTTTTCGGCAAAAGCCAATAAATCACAAGCAAAATGCCGCCAAAAATGAGCAAAACAGGGTAATAGAGATGAACAAAATTTTCCGATGCCCAACTGAATGTTTCGGGAAAAGCCCTGAACAAATCGGGAATCATAAAAAAATTGCCGACCACAATCATTATTATTCCGCTAAAATAATGACGGTAAAAAAGCGACAAAACGCCCAAAATAATTACCAGCATTTGCCAAGAAATTAAAATCGGTTTCATCGCTTGCGGAATAAAACCAAAGTTCAAACCAAGCAGAACAATGCCTGCCAAAATCAATAACACGCTGAAAATCAATTTAGATTTCCAAAAATTAGAATGATGAAAATTTGCCATAATGTTTTTTGTTTTAATAAGTGATACAATTTTTTGTGAACTTTGTGATTTTTTCTTTGTGTCCTTTGTGGTAAAATTAAAACCACAAAGAACACAAAGTTTTTTACACAAAGGACACAACTGTTATAAGTTGTTTGTTTTTTTAATAAAAATTTTCTGCAAAGGTAATGCTCAATTTTACATTCTGCAACAAAAAACCGACAAAACGCATAAAAAAACCGATGAAAAAAGTTTTTTATCGGTAAAGTACCTGTGTCATTCCCGCGAAGGCGGGAATCTCCTTGTTTCATTGCAATATGGAGATTCCCGCCTTCGCGGGAATGACACCATATTTTGTTTTTTACTCTTTCAATAATATTTCCGCCGCTTTTAAATCAAACGGAGTAGTGATTTTGATGTTTTCGCGGTTGCCCTGCACAAGATTTATTGCGCAGCCGCTTTTTTTCTAAAACAGATGCGTCATCGGTAAATTCGGGCGAAAAATCGGTTTGATAAGCGCGTTTTATCAGGTTGGAGTTGAAAACCTGCGGAGTTTGCACGATGCGAATTTTTGCGCGGTTGATAATGGAATTTTGCTCGTTTTCTACAATTCGCACACTTTCCTCAATCGGCAGCACAGGGATTGCGTTTCCGTGCAGTTCGGCAGCATTAAAGCAGCGTTCGATGGTTTCGCGGCTCGTAAAAGGGCGAACGCCGTCTTGTATTGCCGTAAAACTGTCGTTTGGCACGCACTCCAACGCATTTTTTACCGAATAAAAACGCTCTTTTCCGCCCTCAACAATTTCACATTTTATATTAAAAGAGTATTTTTTGCAAAGATTTTGCCATTCGGAAATTTCGGTTTTGGGAAGAGTAAGAATAATATTTATTGTGTTGTCAAAATTATAAAACGCCTCGATTGTGCGCATAAGAATTGGTTTGCCGCCGAGCAAAATAAACTGTTTTGGAATGCCCGCGCCCATTCGCGCACCTACGCCTCCTGCGGTTATTATGACAAAACGATTATTCAATATATTTACAATTTTAGACTTACGATTTACGATTTATGATTTACGATTTTAGATTTACGATTTGGGATTTACGATTTATGATTTTAGATTTATGATTTGGAATTTATGCGAATAATGGGTTAAATTTGCTATTTACACCTGATTTTTCTTACTAAACAACCTGAGTAACAAGGAAATTTCCGCTATAATCAACCTGATTACCTGTTACCTGTTTCCCAACGCTAACGCATTGGGCTGAAATATATTTGCCTTTCAGGCAACAGTCGTAAATTGCAATATTACCTGTTACCTATTCTTATGTTTTTAATAAGGTAATCAGGTTAGGTAAGGAGTTATTTTACTGTTACTCAGGTTGTTTTGTTTATTTATCAGGTAAAAATCAGGTTTATTTTTCTAATAATTTTCAACTTGCGAAAGTTAAATTAGTAATTAGTAATTACTAATTACTAATTACTAATTACTAATTACTGATTACTCATTACTCATTACTAATCACTAACCATTAACCATTAACCACTAATTCATTAAAACTCTCTTTCTACTGCAAAATTCAGCACTTCGAGCAACATCTTTTTTTCGGGAGAATCTGGGAATATTTCCAAATTTTCAACGGCTTTTTCTTTGTAGAAATTCATTTTTGTTTCGGCGTATTTTATGCCGTTATATTTTTTTAAAAACTTGGTAATGAAACTTTTATCGTGTTCATTAATTTTGTCTTTATTAATAATGTCGTAAATTCTATCGTTCTCTTTTTCGTTTGCCTGTTCGCAGGAATAAAGCAGCGGCAACGTAATTTTTCCCTCTTGCACATCGTTAAAAGTCGGTTTTCCAATATTTTTTGTGGTATAATCAAAAATATCGTCTTTTATCTGAAAACACATACCGAAATTTTCGCCAAATTCGGCTAATGCTTTGATTTGCTGCTCATTAGCATTAGCAGAAATCGCGCCTGATTTTGTGCAAACTGAAAAAAGGGCAGCCGTTTTTCTGCTAATAATCTTATAATAATCTGCTTCAGTAAGAAAATTGTGTGCGTGTTCGCTTTGAAACATCTCGCCCTCTACAATTTGCGAAGTCAGTTCATTGATTATATTTAAAAATTCCAAATCGCCTATTTTATAAACAAAATTTGCTGATTTTGCCATAAGAAAATCACCAACCAAAACAGACGTTTTATTGTCGAAAATTGCGTTGAGTGAAGGGCGGTTGCGGCGTTGTTCGGAATTATCAACCACGTCGTCGTGTATGAGGCTTGCACAGTGCAGCAACTCAAATGCAGATGCGAGATAATGCGAAATTGGAGTAATGTCTCCGCAAATTTTCGCCGACAAAATGACTAAAACAGGGCGAATCTGCTTGCCTCTTTGCGGCGTCAAATACGAAAGAGCCTTTTTTAAAAGGGATTCTTCTGATTGAAATGCGGTAGAAAAAATTTCGTTGAATTTTTTTAAGTCCCCCGCGATGATTGATTTTGAATTTTCTGTAAATAACATTGAGTTAATTTTTACGAACTGCAAAAGTACAAAAAATATTTGATATTTTTTATTATAAGTGCAATAAAATTAATAATGTAATACTTTGCGGCTTTGTGCCTTCGCGCCTTTGCGTTCAAAAAAATATATTTCTTACGCAAAGGCGCAAAGATGAAAAGCCGCAAAGAAAATATTTCATTTTTTTAGTTAAAAAAGATTGGTATTTGAAAAAAAAACAATAAATTTGCAGACGAAAAATAATAGAGTCTTCTTTTAGGTAAAATGTTGAATATTAAAGATATAAGAAATGATTTTCCAATTCTTTTGCAAAAAATTTTTGGAAAGCCTTTGATTTATTTTGACAACGCAGCCACAACGCAAAAACCTAATTGCGTAAT
>JAISKN010000238.1 GCA_031260925.1 Prevotellaceae bacterium
GGAAACGCTCAAAAATTTGCCGTTGTAGATATGGACTATATTCTCAAAGCCATACCTGCGTATGAGTCGGCAAACGACCAACTCAGCCAACTGTCGAACAAGTGGCAAAAAGAGGTTGAGGCAATGCTGACCGAAGTACAAACGCTGTACAAAAACTATCAGACGGAACTCGTTTTCCTCTCTGCCGAAATGAAAACCAAGCGCGAGGAGGAAATTATCGCCAAAGAGCGCGAGGCTAACGACCTGAAAAAGAAGTATTTTGGTGCTGAGGGCGAACTTTTTAAAAAGCGCGAAGCGTTGATAAAACCAATTCAGGAGGAAATTTACAACGGAATACAGGAAATGGTGAATACAAAAAAATATGACCTGATTTTGGACAAAAACTCCAATGCAGGCATAATTTTTGCTGCTCCAAAACTCGATATTAGCGATGAAATTTTGCAACAACTTGGGTATTCGCAAAAATAGACTTGCAGACTTTAAGACTATTAACTTACAAATTATTAATAAAAAATTAAAAACAAAATTAAAACAAGATGAAAAAATTTTTATTACTCGCGGCTATTGCTGCAATGCCTTTCTTTGCATCGGCACAGGAACTCAAATTTGGTTACACAAATGCTGAGGCTATTATGTATCAACTGCCTGAAATTAGTGGGGTAGAAACTCAACTTGCAGACTACACCGCACAAAACAGAAAAATGTTGGAAGATATGCAGACAGAGGCTCAAAAAGAGTATGAAAAATTGCAACAGTTGTTGCAAGACCCTACTGCTACTGATGCAAAAAAGAAAATTCAGCAGGAAACAGCGGAAACTCTTTACCAGCGTATTCAAACCACACAGGTAACAGTGCAGCAAGACATTCAGCAAAAACAGGCTCAACTGCTCAAACCGCTGTACGACAAGGTGCTTAAAGCAATCGAAACAGTTAGCAAAAAAAGCAATCTGCTTATGGTTTTAGAGGAAGGCAGCCTTCTTTACAAAACTGATAAAGTGATAGATGTAACGCCGCTTGTAAAAAAAGAGTTGGGCATTCAATAAATCTTTACAAAAAATCAGAACGCTGCTGAGTTTTCTGTGGCGTTTTTTTTGATTTTAACAAATTTTGTAGTATGCTTTTATTTTCTTAATTTTGCACAAAAATTATCTAATTGTCTGAACTGTGATTTTAATATGATTAAAATGATTTTTTTGATTTTTCTTAATCATATTAATCAAAAAAATCATTCTTAAAATCACAGTTCAGACAAAATCGTAAATCTAAAATTGTAAATCGTAAATCGTAAATCAAAAATCGTAAATCAAGAATGATACATTCAACAGCAATAATTCATCACACAGCAAAAATCGGCGAAAATGTTGAGATTGAGCCGTTTGTAACCATTGGACAAAATGTTGAAATCGGCGATGGCACTGTGGTGATGGCTAAGGCGACTATTGTGGCAAACACGAAAATCGGCAAAAATAACCGCATTTTTCACTCCGCTGTTATCGGCGGCGAGCCGCAAGATTTGAAGTTTGTCGGCGAAGAAACTTTCCTCGAAATTGGCGACAACAACACTTTCCGCGAGTTTGTTACCGTCAGCCGCGGCACAGCATCGCGCACAAAAACCGTTATTGGCAACAATAATCTGATTATGGCGTACTGCCACGTTGCGCACGATTGCGTGCTGAGGGACAATATAATAATGTCAAACGCGGTGCAACTTGCAGGCGAAGTCGAGATTGACAATTTTGCAATTCTCGGCGGCGGCGCGCTGATACATCAGTTTTCAAAAATCGGCAAACACGTTATGCTGCAAGGCGGCGCACTTGTAAATAAAGATATTCCGCCGTTTGTAATGGCTGCTCGCGACCCGATTTGTTTTGTCGGCATAAATTCTGTCGGACTTCGCCGCAGAGGTTTTACAAACGAGCAAATCACTGATATTCAAGATATTTACAGAATAGTTTTTCAATCGGGACTTATCGTTTCAAATGCCGTTCAAAAGGTGGAAACCGAAATTGCCGACTCAGAAATAAAAACCGAGATACTTGATTTTATCAAAAACGCCCCTCGCGGAATTTTGAAAGGATTTGCAGGGTAAAAATATTTACAATTTTTGATTTTAGATTTACGATTTTAAAACAATGTAAGTCATAAAAAAAATCTAACCGTAAAAAATGTAAATGATTATTGCCTTAAAGCATTGAAAATGCGTTATATCTAAGCCCAATGCGTAGCGTTGGGGTAAAATGCAAAAGTTTCCCAACGCTTACGCATTGGGCTGAGTTATATCTGGCTTTCAGCCATTTTAGTATAATTTCAATCATAAAAATATTTTGCAACCCTGCGCCAGCAATTCATAAATCTAAAATCGTAAATCTAAAATCTAAAATCTAAAATCATAATTCATAAATCTAAAATCATAAATCGTAAATAAAAAATGAGCCTCCTGCACGCAACAGCATTAACATTTATAAAAGGAATTGGACCAATTAGCGCAAAAACTCTTTTGGCGCATTTTGGCAGTTTTGAGGCTGTTTTTGCAGAAAATTCGGCTGTTTTGGCAAAAATTCCGCGCATCGGAAATTTGCTTGCTGACCAAAAAATCAAAAACGAGGCTCTGCAACGCGCCGAAATTGAATTGGCTTTTGCAGAAAAAAACCGCATAAAAGTTCATCTCTACACCGACAAAACTTACCCTTTTCGCCTCAAAGAGTGCGAAGATTCGCCGATTGTGCTTTATTCGCTTGGTGCTGACGACCTCAATTCGGGGCATTTTTTGTCCGTTGTCGGCACTCGCAATGTTACCGCCTACGGCAAGGAAATTTGCGCAAAAATAATTTCTGAACTTGCTGAAAATCAAAAAGATACAACAATCGTCAGCGGACTTGCCTACGGCACAGATGCCTGCGCTCACAGGGCTGCGCTGAACGAAAACCTCAAAACTTTTGCCGTTGTGGCGCACGGTTTGGACACCATTTATCCATCACAACATAAATCTTTGGCGGAAAAAATCATCAAAAGCGGCGGCGCAATCATCACCGAATACCCGACAAAAACTGTGCCTGAGGCATCAAATTTTGTGCAGCGCAACAGAATTATTGCAGGAATGTGCGATGCAACTTTGGTAGTGGAATCTGCCGCAAGAGGCGGCGCATTATTAACAGCCTCAGCAGCAAACAGTTACAATCGCGATGTATTCGCTATTGCGGGCAGAATCGGCGACACTTTTTCCGAAGGCTGCAACAATCTGATAAAGACAAATTGCGCCCAAATGATAACATCAGCCGCTGATATTGAGCAGTTTATGAGTTGGGAAAAAGGCGAGGCAAAGGAGCAACTGCTTTTCACCGAACTCACAGACGAAGAGCGCAAAATCGTAGAAACGCTGCATTCCACGCCAATGAGTGCCAACGACCTGAGCCGCGAAATGAAAATTCCCGTACAAAAAATGGTCTCCACCCTGATTTTAATGGAATTTAAAGGACTTATTACTGCTCTTCCGGGAAATTTTTATAAAGTAAAGATTTAATTTTTGCAATAAAAAATCAAAAAAATCATTACTTTTGCAGAAAAAAAATTATGGATATTCAAAGACGAAAAACTGTTTCGGTAAAAGTTGGCGATGTGTTTATCGGCAGCGATTTTCCTGTGCGCGTGCAATCAATGGCAAACACAAATACAAACGACATTGAAGCATCTGTTAATCAGGCTATTAAAATAATTGAGGCTGGGGCGGAACTTGTCCGGTTTACCGCGCAGGGCATTGCCGAAGCCGAAAGTTTGGGCTTGATACACAAAGAACTGCGCGCACGCGGCTACTCCACTCCTCTTGTTGCCGACATTCATTTTAATCCCGCAGCGGCAGAAATTGCAGCGCGATATGTTGAAAAAGTGCGCATTAACCCTGGAAACTTTGTGAAATCAATAAAAAAAGCAGCAAGTAATGAGTATCAAGTATCAAGTCAGGCAGCCCCTGTTACTACTGACTACCAACTACTCACTACTCACTACCAACTACCGACTACACCGATGAGGAATTTGAACAGGAAAGGCTTTTGCTGCGCGAAAAATTTATTCATTTTTTAAATATTTGCAAAAAACACGGCACAGCGGTTAGAATTGGTGTAAATCACGGCTCGCTTTCGGAGAGAATGATGAACCGCTACGGCGACACGCCAGAAGGAATGGCAGAAAGTTGCCTCGAACTGCTGCGAATTTGCCGCGAGGAAAATTTTGACCAGATTGTAATTTCGCTAAAAGCCTCAAATACAGTGCTTATGATTAACGCCGTTCGGCTTTTGGTAAAAAAAATGGATTTGGAGGATTTTCATTTCCCGCTGCATTTGGGCGTAACAGAGGCTGGAGACGGTGAAGACGGTCGTATAAAATCGGCTATCGGCATCGGCGCGCTGCTTGCTGACGGCATCGGCGACACAATTCGCGTTTCACTCAGCGAAAGCCCCGAAAACGAAATCCCCGTTGCATTCGGCATTTTGCAGGCGGCGCGGGCGCGAATTACCAAAAACGACTACATCGCCTGCCCAAGTTGCGGGCGCACACTTTTTGACCTGCAAAGCACACTCAAAAAAGTGCGCGAAGCAACTTCTTACCTGAAAGGACTGAAAATTGCCGTAATGGGCTGCATTGTAAATGGTCCAGGAGAAATGGCAGATGCAGACTTCGGATATGTCGGCGCAGGCAAAGGCAAAATTTCGCTCTACAAAGGCAAAATCTGCTTAGAAAAAAATATTCCAGAAGAAATGGCAGTGGAAAAGTTGCTGGAATTGATAGAAAAATGTAGAATGTAAAAAGTAAGTTGGGTGTCATTCCCGCGAAGGCGGGAATCCCATTACTGCAATGAAACAAGGGGATTCCCGCCTTCGCGGGAATGACAGGTGTTTTTATTTTATATCCTGTTTATCATATTGTTTTCTATTACATTTTTATAAATTTCTTTGTAAAAATTCCTTTGTCTGTATTAATTCTCAATAAATAAATTCCCTGTGATAATGCGCTCACATTTATTGAATTGTAAATTGTAAATTGTAAATTGTAAATTAATTTCCCTGTAATATCGAAAATTTGCACATCACTAAGCACTGACCACTGACCACTAATCACTAATTCGTCAGCAGTTGGGTTTGGATAAATAGAAATTTCAGGTGCAGCCTCAATTTCATCAACAGCGGAATAGTTGCCGAATTGCAGTAAGGCAATAATTGGGTAATGGTCTGATGTAGTGCTTTGATAATTGCTTACGCCTGTCGCTGTAATGCGGGCTGCGCTGTTTGCCACATAATTATCAAACAACTCGTTGGAAATCACCATATTATCAATCAATCTGCCATTATTCACATTTTGCGTAAGCCCTTTGTAATTTGGAGTGTCGTCCATAAAATTTTTGTACGGCGAGTTATTTGTAGAACATTCTCCACATTGAGTTCCAATAAGATAATCGTTGTAATCGCCGATTAAAATAATACGTTTATTTTTGTAATTATTGCCGTCAAGCAGGGCTTTAAGTCCTTCCGAAGCCGCTTTGCGCCGTGCATAATCTTCTAAATGGTCGCTATAACCCGTACTCGCTTTTGCGTGAATATTTATTACAGAAACTGGAACAGCACCGTCATTTGTGAGAAAATTTACCTCGTACAACGCTGGGAAACGTCCGCTCGACCAGTTGTAATTCCAATTTACTGCACTTCCGCCATTTGACATCAGCAAATAACTGATGCTTTGCACTTTTGAAGTCTTGTAGATAATTGCTTGATTTTGAGCGCAGTTGCTATTACTCGAAGGTGCTATCGCGCCCGCCCAACCATTTCCTAATTGATTTAAACGGTTTACAAGCAAATCTACGGTTTTATAACTCGCACTTGTGCCAACTTCCTGCAAAGCAACAATATCAGCATTTATATTGATAATAACCTGAGCAATATTGTTTAGTTGCAAAGGTTCATCGCTTGGTCCCATATCATCGCAACTCAACCATTCGCAATTCAAAGTGGCTACCTTGAATTGTTGGGAAAAAATTTGCTGCACAAATGCAGCAAAAAACAGTATTATAAAAATATATTTTTTCATTATTATCTAAAATTTTTGCGGCAAAATTACAAAAAAAACATTAATTGAACAACTTTTTGATTAAATCAACCCGTTTTAATTTTGTTAAAATATTGTAAATCTGCTGTTTATACTCTTTTTGATATGCAAAAAAGAACAATTTTTGTGCCGTTTTGTCTTTTGGCGTTTTGGCAATAAAAATTTTCTCCAAAGTATAGGGATTTAGCCCTGTGTAGAACATTTCCGTTGCCAAAGTCATCGGCGTGGGCGTGAAATCCTGCACCTGTTCGAGTTTGAAATTCAGTGTCTTAACTTCGGCTGCGAGTTCCGCCATATTTTCGGGCGCACATTCGGGCAAAGACGAAATAAAATAGGGTATAAGTTGCTGATTTAGAGAATGTTTTGCATTGATTTTATCAAAAATTCTCTTAAAATCTTTGAATAACGAAAAATCGGGCTTGCGCACCAAATCAAGCACTTTTTTTGATGTGTGTTCGGGCGCAACTTTGAGCCGACCAGAAACGTGATTTTTGATTAATTCCTCTGTATATTGTTCTAAATCAGCGTTTTGCGCTTTGTCGTCCGTTCGGTGCAAAAGCAAATCGTAACGAATGCCGCTGCCGACAAAACTTTTTTTGATAAAGGGCAAAGCATCAACTTTTTTGTACAACTCAAATAATGGTTTATGGCTGATATTCAGGTTGTTGCAAACTTTCGGAAAAATGCAGGTCGGACGGCGGCATTTTTTGCAGAGTTCAATATTTTTGCCTGCCAGGCGGTACATATTTGCCGAAGGTCCGCCCAAATCACTGATATAACCCTTAAAATCAGGCAGTTGCGATATTTTTTTTACCTCCTCAATAATTGATTTTTCGGAGCGCGACACAATAAATTTGCCCTGATGCGCCGAAATTGTGCAGAACGAGCAGCCGCCAAAGCAGCCGCGATGCGTGTTCACCGAAAATTTTATCATATCATACGCCGCAATAGTTTTTCCGCGATATTTCGGGTGCGGCAGGCGCGTAAAGGGTAGCGCGTGAATTGCGTCTAACTGCTCGGTGGTCATTTGCGGGTTTGGCGCATTCACCACAACGTATTGATTCCCAAACTTTTGCACAAGAGGTTTTGCCGAAAAACTGTTCGATTGTTCCTCAATAATTCTAAAATTTTCCGCCGATTTTTTCTTGTCTTTCAAACATTCTTCGTAGGAATTTAATTCAATAAAATCGTTGTCGTTCCACGCTTGCTCGCGCCGATTTGTAATCGGCGTGTTGTTTTGCCGCACCGATTGCAAATCGGCGCGAGCGGTAGCGCGATTAATCGCGCCCCTACAATACGCCGTTTGCGGAATATCAGTCAATTCATTGATTTTTTTGCCGTTTTTCAACTCATTTATAATATTGACAATGGCAACTTCGCCCATTCCATAAACCAAAATATCGGCTTTGCTGTCAATGAGAATCGAGGGTTTGAGCGTATCGTCCCAATAATCGTAATGCGAAAATCGGCGCAGCGATGCCTCAATTCCGCCGATTATCACAGGCACATCGGGGAAAAGTTTTTTGAGAATGTTGGAATAGACAATCGTGGCGTTGTCGGGGCGGAAATTCGGCTGATTATCAGGCGAATAGGCATCGTTCGAGCGCAGCCGTTTGTTCGCGGTGTAGTGATTGACTTTCGAGTCCATACAGCCCGCCGAAATGGCGAAAAACATTTTTGGCTGTCCAAGTTTTTTAAAGTCGCGCAAATCGTCCCGCCAATTCGGTTGCGGCACAATCGCAACTCTAAGTCCCTGATTTTCAATCACTCGCCCAATTACCGCCGCGCCAAAAGAGGGGTGGTCGATATAGGCATCGCCTGAAAACAGCACGACATCAACCTCGTTCCAAGAGCGAAGTTCGAGTTCTTTTTTTGTTGTAGGAAGAAAATCTAATAACATTTCTATTAATTACGAATTATTAATTACGATTTACGATTTTTTTATGTAAGTAGTGGTTGTAAAAAATTATGTATTGTTTTTTCTGGATTGCTTCGCTTCGCTCGCAATGACGGACAATGTTTGTCGTCATTGCGAGGTATTTTCCGAAGCAATCCAGAAATATTATATAAAATAATTGCATTGCTTAATATTTTGAAGTTTAATTATTTTACGCAGAGAACGCAAAATATTTTTCTTAAAAATTCACCATAAAACCAATTCCGCCTGTGTTTATGCCGAAATTAATTTGCGGTTGCAACGCTGACGAGAGCGGTTTTGTTAAATATTGTTCTTCAAAATTGCTTTTTATGCGCCGCTTTTTTGCACCGCCAACTATCGACACAGGAACACTCGCAAGAGTTACAAAAGTACCTGAATAAAGAAGCACTGCACCTGTAAGCATAATGGGAAATCCAATCATATTTGTATCATCACGCCACCTCCCAATAACGCCAAATTCATACAGCGCGCCAAATGTAAAAAACGTTGCGCCAGTGCCGACACTTGCAAGTCCGCCAATCAGCAAACCGCGCCCTACTTTGCTCGTTCGGCACGCTTTGCCAAACGAACTGTAAAAATCGGCATAACCGTTTTTCTGAAAATAATTCAGCATTTGGCTGTCATCTTTTCCAATTTTATAAAAATCTCGTTTAAGATTTTCGTTGTTTTCAGCAACATCTTGCGCCGAAACGCAAACAACGCCGAAAAACAAAGCAATTACAGATAATAATAGTTTTTTCATAATACAATATTTCAATTGATAAAATTATTGACAAAGGTAAAAATAAGTTTTGGCTAAACAAAATTTTCTTTTAAAAGTTTTTGTCG